>JAMDCE010000124.1:1876-3165 GCA_023489135.1 Chloroflexota bacterium | reverse complement strand
GTTGCGGGGGGCCCGCCAGAACTAGGTCGCAATGGTTATGCATGTCGATGAAGCCGGGCGAGACTGCAAGGCCTGTGGCATCGATGGATCTTTCCGATGGCGCTTCGGCCAGATTCCCGATCGCTGCGATAGTGCTATTCTTGACGCCGACGTCGGCCTTGTACCAGGCATTACCAGAGCCATCGTAGACGCGACCGTTCTTGATTACGGTATCGAAGTTCATCTTGCTTCCTCCAAGCGAAACTACATGGGGACCGAGTAGGGCCATGACAATACTTCAGCTGCATCCACCTCCCATTCACTCTTGACGTTCGTCATCACTCGGGACTGCTACCAACTAAGGCTCGACCGGAATGACCTTGTGAAGGTGACAAGCAACCAAATGATTGCTTCCCTCTATTTTCCCAAGTACAGGTACCTCTTGAGAGCAGATGTCCATTACCTTGTGACAGCGCGGATGGAATCGACAGCCGGATGGCGGGTTAATGGGATTGGGCGTCTCCCCCTTGATAACCATGCGCGCGCCTCGCTTCTCCAGGCCAGGGATGGCCGCCATTAACGCCTCGGTGTAAGGATGTAGGGGCGTATCGAAGATCTCATCTGCGGGAGCCAACTCCATAATTAGCCCCAGGTACATGACCATCACTCTCGCGGATACGTATTTGACCACCCCCAGGTCATGCGAAATAAAGAGGTAAGTCAGCTGAAACTTGTCCTGCAGATCGATCAGCAAGTTCAGTATCTGGGCTTGAATCGACACATCCAGCGATGATATCGGCTCGTCACAAAGAATCAGTTTCGGTTCCAATGAAAGCGCTCTAGCTATACTGACTCGCTGCCTTTGCCCAGCACTAAACTCAGCGGGGTAGCGGTCGTAGTCATCATTCTTCAATCCCACCAGCCTGAGCATTTCCAACGCCTTCTCTCGCCGCTCCTTCTTACTCCCCAAATGGTGGATGTGCAGCGGGTCAGCCACTATGTTGCCAATTGTCATCCGCTCCGGAATCGAATCATACGGATCCTGAAAGATCAACTGGGCCTGCCGGCGGAAGTCTTTCATCCTGCGCCCGCGAAATTCGCCCAGGTCCTTCCCACCTACCATGACCTTGCCGCTCGTGGGCTCTTCCAGTCGCAGCAGCTGTCTGGCCAGTGTGGATTTGCCACAGCCAGTCTCTCCCACCAGGCCCAGTGTCTCTCCCCGAGAAATGGTGAAGCTCACCCCGCTCAAGGCCTGAACAGGCCTTGGGTCCACACCAAAGAGTCCCTTTCTCTGGAAGTAATGCTTGACC
>JAMDCE010000124.1:0-1866 GCA_023489135.1 Chloroflexota bacterium | reverse complement strand
TCACGGCAGACCTCCCGGACGTAACGACATCGGTACTGGAATATGCAGCCATCGGGGGGATTCAGTGGGCTTGGAGGTCGGCCCTTGAGCGGCTGCAAGCGAACGCCATGAAGAGATTCCACACTCGGCACTGTCTTGATCAGGGCGACAGTGTAGGGATGCACTGGGTTTGCAAACAGTTCTTCCTTCGGCGCCTGTTCCACCACTCGCCCACCACAAAGCACCAGGACTTCCTCCGCCAATTCCGCTGTGACCCGAAGGTCATGGGTGATAACGACCATAGCCGACTTAACCTGCTCTTGAAGGTTTTCCAGGAGATCGAGAATCTGAGCTTGAATCGTCACGTCCAGAGACGCCGTCGGTTCATCGGCGATGAGAACGTCGGGTTTGGTGAATACCGCCATCGCCAGCATGGCCCGCTGCCTCATCCCTCCACTGAACTGGTGAGGATACTCTTGCATACGTCGCTCTGGAAAGGGAATGGATACCATTCTCAGCAGCTCGACCCCTTGATCCCTCGCTTCCCGCTCCGAAACACTGCTGTGCGCCCTGATTGTGTCGATGAGTTGGCTGCCGACGGTGAAAAGCGGGTTGAGGACAGTGAAGGGGTTCTGCAGCATCATGGTAATCTTACGCCCGCGCAACTCCCGCATCTCCCGGTCCGAAGCCTTCAGTAGATCCGTTCCCTGGTACAAGATCTTCCCGTTGACGATTCGCCCTGGTCTGTCCACAAGTCGAAGAATAGAAAGACCAATGACTGTCTTGCCCGAGCCACTCTCCCCGACTACCCCGATGGTTTCACCAGGGGCTACCCTGAGTGACACGCCATCCACCGCTTTGGATACGCCACGTTGCGTGTAAAAGTAGGTCTTAAGGTCTTGGACCTCGAGGATCGCGCCATGCTCTTGCCCCATCCGATTCCCCTCATGGTTGCTCATCGGCGACACGGCTCAACCTCCTTTCTGCAACCGTCCCCTGGGATCAATGACTTCCGAGAGTCCGTCGGCGAGGAGATTAATGCCTAGAAGCAGAACGATGATTCCAACGCCAGGCATGGTAGTAACCCACCAGGCGTTAACTAGATAGTTCTTTCCATCGGCCATAATCGACCCCCACGAAACCATGGGAGGCTGAATGCCCAAGGCGAGAAAAGCTAACACCGCCTCGATGATGATGTAACTGGCTACCTCAAGCGTGGCTACCACCAGAATCGGCGGCACCACGTTTGCCGCAATATACTTGAAGATGATGCGTGGCCCGCTTGCCCCAAGTAGGGTTGCTGCCCGCACATAGTCCCTCTGTTTTTCACTCAGCACTAGCCCTCTGGCTACTCTGGCGTAGATGGGCCAACCAGCCAGAGCCAGTACAATAGTGATGTTATAGATGTTAGGAGTAGTCACTGTGAGCAGAGCGATGGCCAGTACTATGAAAGGGAAACCGAGTTTAATATCCGTCAAGCGCATTAGAATGATGTCAGCCAACTTGCCGTAGTATCCCGAAAAAAGCCCGATCGCGATCCCAAGAACTGAGGCGATGGATACAGCCGATAGAGAAATAATCATTGAGGTGCGCAGACCAAACATCATCCTCGACAGCAGATCACGTCCCAATTGATCGGCGCCAAGAATATGCTTGAAGGATCCCCCCTCCAGGAAGAAGGGCGGCTTCAAACGATCTGAGATGATCATATGGTTCGGGTCGTAAGGAGCTAGCCAATTGGCAAAGACGGCTACCAGCACCATCACGGCAAAAATACTCCCTCCAACCAGCACCGCCTTATTCCGCAGCAGTTGGCTAAGTATCGACGGCATAGGTGGGAGGTGCTCTTCCACCTCATCGGCCAGCGCGATGCTTGGCCCCGTGAGA
>JAMDCE010000657.1 GCA_023489135.1 Chloroflexota bacterium | reverse complement strand
GAGAAATCGACTGCTATAGCGCAAGAATTCCAGCTTTTCGAGGCAGTTTCTTGCTTCAGCGGGCCTTACAAGGCGCTTTTGATCCCGTTTTTGCCCTAATTGTGGAAGTTGTCCGGTTACCTGCCACGAAAACCTCCTCGCTGCTGTACTTGTCCGCTAGTTGCCTAGGTTCGCTATGCTTGTCCTTCAGGCAAGCAAACCGATCCGCTAGGCTTACCCACTGCCCACGTGTTCCCCCCCCCTTATCTTGCGCCACGGCCGTATATTCATTGACGCCAGCCCCTCGATATGCTAAAATACGCATAATGGATAAAGCTGAATGGACCGTTGTTTTCTACCGATACGCTCAGGGAGACAGCCCGGTTTTGGAGTTTTTACTGGCTCTGGACCAGGATGCTCAGCAAAGTCTCGGTTGGGCTGTTGAACAGTTGCGTGCGCGTAATGTCGCTGCCCGCGAGCCCTTGGTTTGACACCTGGAAGGCAAGCTCTGGGAGTTGCGCCGAGAGAGCAAGACCAACATCTATCGTCTGCTTTATTTCTTCTTTGCTGGTCGGCGGATCGTCTTTGTGCACGGCTTCCAGAAGAAGACTCAGAAGACATCCCGGGCAGACATTGAGACCGGATTGAAGCGGATGGACGATTTCATCAGGCGCGAAGGGGGTGAATAAGAATAAGATGGCGAACAAGCCGAAAAAGCGCGATTACATTGCCGAAGGGGAAGCTGACTACCAGCGCTGGCGAGCCAGCCTCGTTGATACCCGAGAGAAACAGGCCGCATACGATGAGATTGCGGCGAAGAGCGAGCTTTGGCTGCAGTTGGTGGAGGCTAGGCTGGCAGCAGGATTGACCCAGGCTGAGGTGGCGAAAAGGTTGGGGATCAGCCAATCCCAAGTCTCACGCATTGAGAAGCGAGGGTATGATGCTTACACTCTCAACACGCTACGTAAATACGTCAAGGCTCTAGGGGACAGCTTTCGTTTGGAGGTAAAGGTTGTCTACCCTCACTCTGCCGCTTGATGTCGGGATTGATGAGGGGGGCTAGCATGTATCTAACACCATTCGTTTCCGTTTTTCGGGAACAGGGCCTGAAAGAGACTCGTGTTATCACCATACGTAAATATCCGGGGCTGCCAGACGACGATTATGCTCTGATCGAAGCCTACTGCACCGATCCAGAGTGCGACTGCGGGCGTGTGATGCTTAACGTTGTAAGCCAGCGCCTACGCGGCACCCAAGTGGCATCGATCAGCTTCGGCTTTGACCGTGACGCCGAGATGGCGGGCCCTTTTCTCGATCCGCTGAACCCCCGAAGCCATTACGCCGATGCGCTGCTCGCGCTCGTGGCCGATATCCTGGACGATCCCGCCTACGTTGCTCGTTTGGAGTCTCACTACCATCAGTTCAAGCGGGCCCTTACCGATCCCAAGGATCCTGCCTATGAAACAATGCGCCGCATCCGGGCCGATGAGAAACGCTGGGAGGCGTCTGAGGATCGAAAGCTGGCGGCAAGATTGGCTACAGGCTCCAGGAAGAAGCGGAAGAAACCGCGGTAGCCTCACCGCATTAGGTGCCAGGCCCTTTTCGAGGACAAGCCAGCGTGATAGCATGTACTCGCCAATATGTGCTTGAGCCGGGCGCGAGGCTGAGAATTCGATTGGAGGTTACGAATATGGGATTCGATTTCCATCAAGAGTTGGCCGAATTTTCCATAAAGATCAAGTCATCGCGGGCACATCCCAATCGCCGGTAGAACTGTGGCGCCTCTTCTTGGTATTCTCTGAACTGGACGACAGAATGACTCCTTTGGCTTGCAACCTTACTACCGAGCTGCTTGCTCTGCCGAGCATCCACCTCGTATAATCAAGATGTGATGCTTACGAGTGCCGGTGTTTTCGTGTGAATACAAAGGAATCGATGGGGACATATACAAGCGACTTGAACCAACTTCTGGCCGAACTCCGTCAGGCCGTCCGGAAGCCCGACCGTGCCCTGCTCGACCGCATAAGAGCCTATGGGCAGGGTGCTGTGCGCCCTCTTATCGAGATGGCCGTCGACGAGGATCTCCACAACGCTGACTCGAAGAGCCCTGAGGTGTGGGCGCCCCTCCATGCGATCCAGCTACTGGGTGAACTAGGTGCGTCCGAGGCCATCGAGCCACTGCTCCCGCTCTTCGATCGGGTAGATGACGACTACCTTGCCCAGACGCTGCCGGAAGCGTTCGGCGGGATCGGCGCTCCGGCCGTTGGGCCACTTCGCGCCCTCCTCTTCGACCGATCGAAGGACATCTTCGCGCGGGCGCGAGCCGCCGAGGGCCTCAGCAAGATTGGCCAGCTCCATCACGAAACACGCTCCGACGTAGTGAACGCCCTCGTTGCACGTCTCGATCCGGTGGAGTCCCAATCGCCCAAGGACGAGATCCTCAACGGCTTCGTCATTGCGGAACTTCTCCATATGAAGGCAGTCGAGGCGGCGACGGCGATCCGCCAGGCCTTTGCCGAGGACAGGGTCGACACCTCCATCGTCGACCTCGACCACGCCCTGGAGGAGCTGGGGCTGTCGCCCGAGTCGCCCCGGGCCGTCAAGGAACGGGGACTGCGACTCCGTCTGCGCTGCACGGCATGCGGCTATGAGCGCGAGCACCACGTCGAGACAGTTTACTACGACCTCGCAACACAGGAGCGCCGCGAGAAAGGTGAGCCAACGCCCTACAGCGAGTTCATCATTCCTCAGCGGATTACCTGTCCGAAGTGCGGTGCCGTGGACCGGTACGAGTTGTCGAGCATGGCCTACATCGCGCTCATGACCGAGATGTTGAAGAAAATCGCGGCGCACGAGGTGGGAAGGCCAGGCGGCGAACCCGAGGAGGGGGCGGTGCGGTTCATCCGCTTCGGCCTGAGCGATGGCCGCGAGATGCACCCCCTCGCCGCGCGCGAGATGTACCGCCAGAAGGTGGAGGCCGAGCCAAATCGTGCCGACCTGCGCGTGCGCTACGCCAACGTCTTGCGCTTTCTTGGCTATGGGGAGGAGGCGATCGAGCAGTATCGGGTGGCCCTGCGCTTGGAGCCCTCGAACCTCGAGGCCTATCTCAACCTGGGCCGGTTTGCCCGGGGCGCCGGCGACCTGGCGGAGGCCCGGCGGATGTTCCAGAGCATACTCACGCAGGCTCCGAGCAG
>JAMDCE010000534.1 GCA_023489135.1 Chloroflexota bacterium | reverse complement strand
TTACTGTAGTTTAGGGGGACACAGGCCGACGCACAGGGAAGGACAGGGAAGGCGCAGATTGGCATCCCACTAATCACTATCTGGCTTCCTTCTTTCATAACACTGACGAGGGCAAAGAGGGAGGCAACGGCTTCTGCATAAACAGTTTCGCCTTACCAAGGAAACCCAATTCAAGAAGTTGCGAGGCCAGGGGCGTTCGTGGGTGAACCCTTTGGTCGTGCTTTATGCTCTTCCTAACGAAACAAGCGTGACGCGCATCGGCGTGTCGGTGAGCAAGAGAATCGGGAGAGCAGTAACCCGAAATCGGGTGAGGCGACTGATCAAGGAGGCGTTTCGGCTGCGGCTGGATGAGGTAAGACCAGGATGGGACGTGCTGTTCATAGCACGGCAGCCGATCGCCACGGCAAGTTTCCAAATGGTCAGCTCGGCATTGGACCAGTTGCTCCGCCGAGCTGGTTTGCTGGAAAGGCCGTCTAGAGATGCAGGGCACCGTCCTGGAAAGGATTGGGGAACGCGGGCTGAGGTTATCTCAAGGGAATTATCAAATGAAAATCATAGCAGTTGAATTGATAAAGCTATACCAGTCTACGATTTCGCGCATGCTACCGCCCTCATGCCGCTTCTACCCTTCCTGTTCGCAGTACGCCGTCGAGGCCATCGAGCGATACGGCATCTTACAAGGAAGCTGGATGGCCGTGAGGCGCATCTCGCGCTGCCACCCCTTTCATCCCGGTGGGTACGATCCGGTAAGATAGTTGCGACAGTATTGTGTTAGCACCTTTGTGCGTCGTTATGTCACCCTGGCAATTCCCATCGGTGCTAGAGGAGGTTGTTGATTTTGGGCGGCTTTCTTGAGTTGTGGAATACTGGCGTCGTCACGCCGCTGGCGGACGCGCTGATACTCCTGACCAACTTCTTGGGCAATTATGGTCTGGCCATCATCCTGTTTACCGTGGTGGTCAAACTGGTTATGCTGCCACTGACCATCCAGCAGGTTCGATCTTCTCGCGCCATGATGGTGGTCCAGCCTAAGCTGAAAGAACTCCAGAAGAAGTACGGCAAAGACCGCGAAAAGCTAATGCAGGAGCAGATGCGCCTGTACAAGGAGCACAAGGTCAATCCGGCGGCAGGATGCCTGCCTTTGCTAATCCAAATGCCCGTGTGGTTTGGGCTGTACCAGGCGCTCATATTGCTGTCCCATCGGCCGGAGTTCGCTCAGAGTGGATTCCTCTGGATATCCAGCCTGGCACAACGCGAAGGCCCGCCGTACATCCTGGCCATCCTCACCGGCGCGACGCAGTGGGTGGTTCAACGGATGATGGCACCGAGAACCGATGACCCGCAGCAGAAGATGATGAACCAGATGACGCAGTTTATGCCGTTGATGTTCCTTGTCTTCGCCTTCCAGGTGCCGGCCGGTCTGGTGCTCTACTGGGTGACCTCCAATCTGTTCACGTTCGCTCAGCAATACTTCATCACGGGTTGGGGTTCGCTCGTCCCGGAACGGGGATGGGGATCGCTTGCTGACTCCATCATGGACTTGTTGGGGGGCAAGAAGTCAGACAAGCTTGTGGCGAGGGCCGCGACAAAAGGTCCGCGAGCAAGGGTACCGGCTGTTGAGACGTCCTCGAATGGTTCGCGTGCTGCCGCACTGAGTGGCGCTAATGGAGGAATTGAGAACAACGAACAGCAATTGTCCGCTGAGGAAGAGGCAATTCAGCAGGCCCGGGCCGCCACTTATGCATCGGGATCGAAGAAGAAGAAAAAGGGACGGCGCCGGTAACGGTGCTTGACCTTTCTTGAAAGCAGAAGCTAATGAGGATCGGTGAGGTGGCTCGTACACCTCACTAAGTCCTGTAATCCGAGGAGGACATCGTGGAGAGTCTGGAAGTTAGCGCGAGAACAGTGAACGAGGCAATTCAACAGGCGCTAGCTATCTTGGGCAAGAGTCGGGACGAAGTAGATATCTCAGTCCTGTCCGAGGGGAGCAGAGGAATCTTGGGAATTGGCGGCGAGGAAGCTCGAATACTGGTCTCGGTCCGCCAGGCATCCGAGACTCCGGAGATTGAGAGTGTTGGTGCGGAGGGCGTTTCTGCCAGTAGCGCTGCGAGCGAGGCACAGGAAGTCCTTGAACACCTTCTCTCGGAGATGCACGTAGAGGCACAGGTGGCTGTTCGCCAGAGCGAAGCCAAACCGGACGACGAAGACGTGGTCACTCTCAACATAGACGGCGAAGATCTGGGCATCCTTATCGGACGTCGCGGCGATACGCTGGCCTCGTTGCAGTTCCTGGTGAACTTGATAGTGAGTAAGAAGATTCACCACTGGACGAAGGTGGCCGTCGACGTCGGCGGATACCGGCTGCGCCGTCAGGATACCCTGAAAGGGCTGGCGCTGAGAATGGCCGAACGGGTGCGCCTCACGCGGCAGCCGGTGACGCTCGAAGCGATGCCGGCCAACGAGCGTCGAATAGTGCACGTGGCGCTTCAAGGTCACCCATATGCCACAACTCAGAGTATCGGCCAGGGCGAGGACCGAAAAGTGGTGATAATGCCCAGGAAGTAGGAAACGAGGACGAGTGGTGAATACGCCCTCATATCTGATCCTGGGACACGTCGCGAGAGATATTGTAGGGCCCGATCCACAATACGGTGGCACCGCTTGCTATGCCACTCTGGCCGCCTCCAGACTGGGAGAGCGAGTCGGACTTGTGACGAGCGCCGGTGAGGAGTTTCCCGTCGCTGAAGCGCTCCCCGGCATCCGCGTTGCCGTCGTCCGTTCACCCACCACCACAGTATTCGCTAACGTCTATTCGGCAGTAGAGCGCAAGCAGCTGATTCAAGCGGTTGCCAGCAAGATACACCCCCACAATGTGCCCAAGGCGTGGAGAGAAGCCCCTGTCGTGCACCTGGCCCCAATCGCGCAGGAACTCGACTATCGCCTGGCCAGGCTTTTCCCTGGGAGCCTGGTAGGGGTGACGGCTCAGGGATGGCTCAGGGAGTGGGACAGCGAAGGGCGAGTGCGCCGGGCCACGTGGAAGGATGCCAATCGCGTGCTCCCTTACGTGGATGTCCTGGTAGTCAGCGAGGATGATATTGGCTCTGACCTTTCCATTGCTCAAGAGTTCGCCAATCAGGTAAGGGTAGTGGTTGTGACCCGAGGTGAGCGAGGAGCAG
>JAMDCE010000181.1 GCA_023489135.1 Chloroflexota bacterium | reverse complement strand
ACACCGGCCGATTTCCCATCTCTTTGACCCCGTGGTAGATGAGCAGCCAACCTTGATCCGTCCGTATTGGAGGTGCGCCAACACCAATCTTCAATCCATCCCACCACGGCCCCCCCCGCTCCGGAAGTAGCACCCCCGGTTGACTCCAGTGCACCAAATCGTCCGAGGAGACGTACCAAATATGCTCCTGTCCAGCCGTGACCGGACGATGGAGCATAACCCACAAACCATCGAACCGGCACGGGAAAACTGTAGCGTCCTTGTTGGTCGGCGCGAGGGCTATTCCCAGCCGGTCGACCGTCACAAAGTCCTCTGTGGTGGCCAGGGCTACGGCCGGGCCGTAGCGGGAATAGGCCGTGTAGGCGATGATCCATTTCTTGCGTCCAATCTGCGTCACCCGGGTGTCTTCGCATCCCCACTCTTCAAAAGGACATTCGACTAGGTCTGGCTCCAATAGAGGTCGATCCTGAATGCGCCAACCATCCACGCCGTTGGCGCTTCTCGCCACTCTGATCTCGGAGATCCCCCTCCTATCTTCCAGCCGCAGCAACAGTAAGATCTCTCCGTCGACGATGGCAACACAGGGATTCAACACGCCGTTCACCTTGAACGGCAGATCAGTCGGCGTAATTAATGGGTTATCCCAGTGACGTACAAAGAGCTCTTGAGCCATTAAGGAACCTCCCCTGCCGTATATTAGCAGTTGGCCATATTCTGCTGGAATGGGCGGTTGAATATCTCGGTCACCAGTGCTCGTACCGCACCAGTTCCGACAACGATTTCCGGTTCTTGGGACGCAGCGAATCGGCCGGATATCCCAGAGGCGTGACGGCCACGGGCTCCACCTCGTCTGGCAATCCCAGGATCTCTCTCATCGCATCCGGATCGAAATTGGCTACCCAGCACGTTCCCATGCCTAATTCTGTCGCCGCCAGAATAAGGTGATCCATCGCTATGGCCACGTCAACTTCGCCGTAGCGCTTGCCATCTTTTCGCGTCCAGGCGCGCTCTGGAAAGACGCAGGCGCAGATAACCAGCGGCGCTTGGAGGAACCATTCGCGGGCATAAATGCGTTTCAAATCCTCTTCCCGACCCGCGGCGTGAATCACTATGAATTGAAATGGCTGCCGGTTGGAGGCAGAGGGCGCAAGACGCATGGCCTCCAGCACCAGTTGCAACTTCTCCTCTTCGACGGGATCCGGCTTATAAGCCCGCACGCTATACCTCGCCTGAATCAATTCGTGGAAATACATCCTGTTCCTCCTGAGGTTTGCTCCGCATCGAGCGCCCGCCTACCATCTTAGCCCACTGGCCGGTCAGTGTCAACGAGCAAAAGTTTCGGCAAAGAAGACCCGGTATCGGCGGCGTTGACAGAGTAACCGCTCGGCTTCATTTCCCATCCCTTCAGGTACGATTGAAGTTCACCCTCTCGCTCCGTGGGCATCTCACGACCCATCCGGTGCGTTTGCCAGGCGTAGTAAGCCAGGACCGCGACGAGGATGGCGGTGCGTGCCACTAACCACCAATTACTTTCCATCGGCCTCCCGTCCCCTCGGTCGGTTCGCAATCGCCAAAACTGTGCTCACACTCATAGCACGACGGGACATCCCTGATGTTAAACTGAGTAGACCGGTCGGCCCCGGCAAAGCTTGGCATGGATTTTGCTTCATCTTGAACCGAACTTGCCCTTGGAGCGGCTGCGCTTGGCGGCACGAGGGAAAGACCTCTTGCCGAACATGTTTGATCTAACGAAAAGCAGGGTGCGGGCTTGGGAGTCGCCCGTATCTCCCCTCGGAGTTTATGCCCTTCGCCCTGGGTTTGTTTAGGCCGGAGCGCCGCAATTGGAGCAAGAACAACCAGTGCACCGGTGACCCGATTATTGGCGGGCCAGAACTCGACCAGGCCGGGGGGCAGCGGGGCTCCAGCAGACCGTGAACTTGATGCGCAGGAAAGGGAGAGTTAGTGGACTACTCGAGAAAGCCACTGGCGAACCTGGTAGCTAGGGAAGTGAGTAGTCGCGGCTCGGGAAAACCTTCAGCAGATTGTGGTTCGTTTCATACAAGCATTTCGCAGAAAGAGGTGTAGCAATGCTGCAGTTCGCTTGCAAGGACATGGGTATGGGTTTCGATGATGGCTTCGTCGCCACAGGCGCCACAGTAGAAGAGGTGAAGCAGAAGGCAATGGAGCATGCTCAGGAGAAGCACGCCGACATGCTGAAGTCAATGTCGCCGGAGCAGATGGCTGAGATGGACAAGAAGTTGGAGAGCCTCATCAAATAGGAGCATCGCTTCATTTCCCGAGCTACTGGACAGCCGCGACCGTTTCGGGCAGCCTTCATCCGCCTCTCCTCCCGGATGAAGGCTGCAGACCTCTCTCGTGCAAAGCCGAGACGAGCCTACCCTTCGGCGTGGGCTCTCGACGTCCGCTCCAGCGGCGTCCCCGTCGTTATGGTTACGCCTAAATATATCAAGCCGCCTCCTGAGGCATGGCCCTTTTTGATTGGCAAACACAATCATACCGGCTGACCCGTCGGGGTGGGTCAGATTTCGGAGGTAAAGGTGGGTCAAAATCCAAACGTAATCTACACTCTCTGGGCAGCCAAATCCTAACTCATCGGGGCTCCTTTTTCACCGGAAACTAGCTAGGCGGTGGTGCACTAGCGCTTGGTCCTATCCGCCTCACTTCAGGCCTCGGTTGTTGCCCTTCCCGGGCAAGGCTAAGGGAGTTTGCTAAGTATGTCCCGGAACTGCTCCTTTGTGAACGCCTTCAGAGTAGTCGTCTTGGCGTTTCCCTGCGAGGTCGAGCGAGCCGTGTCAGGGCTGACGAGAAAACACTCCAAGAAGCCTCACCAAGACTCTCCACCTTCAGCACGCTTTCAGCACCTGTTTGCTGGAAACGGTAGAAAAATAGCCGCCAGTGGGGCTTTCACCTCATTCGAGCGGCTCTTCTCTGCTCTGTCTGGAGCCGGTGAGGGGACTCGAACCCTTGACCTGCTGTTTACGAAACAGCTGCTCTACCACTGAGCTACACCGGCGCAACAAAAATTATAGCAAACCCAACATAGGTATGCAAGGAGGGGAGGGCAGCCCAAATCCGTGAGTCGATTTGGATCGACCACGCCTTAGCCTGTCAGCACTACTTTTGGGGCTCGATATTTGATCGGAGATGCTCAAGGTA
>JAMDCE010000298.1 GCA_023489135.1 Chloroflexota bacterium | reverse complement strand
ATAAAGTGAGTGGCAGCCAAGTGTTCTTGTGGGAAGAAGGTGGACACAAATCGTGTAGGGCGAAGGAGTGTGAGACCTCTTCTGGCCGTTTTTGCCTCAGCTGGCACTAGAGGGTCAGCAATGAACAACTAACTTGAACCGCGGCCGCCCCAACTGCGACCTCGGAGTTATGAATTGGCTTCCGCCACGGCAGTCATCATCCAATCGTTCCTAAGATCGGTTGCTAAAGGCGGGAGCTCCTGGGCACGTGGATGGTACTTGATTCCGAGGTTGACTATCTCTAGCAGATGCCGCAGCAGGCTTCGTTTCTCCAGCAGAGGGAGAGAAGCCTGGCGTGTCCAGGCTAACCCCTGGGTACCCAAAATATGAAAAGGATAGGGGTCTTGCTTGCCGTGTTCATTGATCAGGTCCTCGAGAATTGCGTGGCCTTCAGTGAACCATTTCGGAGCATTCGTATTCCACGGATTTCGCGCCGCCTTCTTCATCAGAAGGTAGGCATACTCCGTTTCGACAGGACGAGTCCCTGGTGCTAGGGATCTCGCCTGGTTAATGAAGTTGGTAGCCATCTCCAAGTCCCCTTTCTCTACTTCGAGGCTTCCTCGTTGAAGCCAGTAGTGGTAATCCCAGTGTAGGAGGGGCTCTATGCGGGTGTATATATCTCTTCCAATTTCTGCACTGGCTATTTGTAAAACGAAATCATGGTTCATGAACCGTATTAATCTTCTCCACTGGCGGCTCGTGCGTGACACCTGTGGGGAAATTCTGTTTGCAAACGCAAAACACAAACCTTCCAGTACTGGACCGAGAAAAGGCCTGAATTGCATAGCGCTTACAAGCGTGTCCGCAATAACTCGATGCCTGGCTTTATACCCGACATGGAGATCGTCACGCGTTATGATGTACCGTCGGACGAGCTGTTCCAGCGCGTCTAGGGTTTTGTTGTCTGACTCACCCGTTGCTATAAGTATCTCTTCTCGACTCAGGCTGAAACGCTGAGAGAAAGCCAAGGACACGACTGCATAGATTAGCCTTTGCGTTTCCGACAGTTCCGAGAATTCGCCGATGACCTTTTCTACAAATTTCATTCCCGAAGTAGCCTGGATCATGGCGACCAATAACTGGCGCCCAGCTTGCATTTCGAACGCTTGGACACGCTCTTGATGGCTCTTGCCCTTCAGTATGCCTAATCGGTTCTCCTTATCCAAGATATGTATTAGCGCCTCGATATCTGCATCCGTGAGGGGAGGCATGGAAACCTCTTGAGGTTGAGTTCCAGCCAGTGTATCCTTGTCCAGTAGTCCATCTACCTTGGATGAGCGTAAAGCGGAGACGAACAAAACCCCAGCTCGCAATTGTGGGATCTCGCGTGCCCAACCAGACAAAATACCTCCCCATAAATCTGCGTCATCAACCAATATCGCTAGCGGGCGGTCGGTTTCGAGTACTAAGTCCCGTAAGCAATAGGGTGCTATGTTGGATTGTTCATCAATCCAGTAGACTGGTACCCCCTCTGCCGTTAGACGGAGGCCGAGTCTCATTAGTGCCGTGCTTTTCCCCGACCCTGCGGTCCCTGAAATAACTAAAGGGGGACAGCGATGGGGTGAGGCTAGCGTGGCATAGGCCAGCTCGTAGATCTTTGAGTCACAATCTCTCTCTATAGCGCGACCAGAATGTAGATCTGACCAAGTTGGTTCTTGCCCTAGAAGATACTCAGTACTGGCGGTAGGTTTCTGGGCAGCTAGGTCAGATACGAGGTTCGGTACGTTTCTACGTTCTTCTGCTTGGTATTTGGCTCGCAGTGCTTTATGGCCGGCGTCTTTGGCCGTGCTCAGGTTCGTTAGTATTTCAGCCGCGAACTCTCTTGCTGTCAATGGTACCCAATCGATGTTGAACTCTTGGAGCATGAGCCGCCGCGCAGAGTTGAGGCTAGGGGAGACAAAATACGACCCAGGCCGCAACTCTCGGGTTGATCGCGGCCCTTTGGTGCGTCTGAATTCTATATATTGCCAAAGCATTGGCTCCTGCAAGCGGGTTCCAACAAAAACGACAGGTCTAGCCATCAAATCGGCCACGCAGTTGATGTACCATTTCTCAGGCCGAGTGAGGCGAGCAGCATAGTCGATTTCAGAGAATGTCAAAGCGTCTAACTCGTCCCAGACTGCACCGTTAAGATGAATTACTTCCAGTGCGACGCTAGCTGAATCGCCGTGCGTAACATCTGAAGTGGCAGAGATGGAGCGAATACCGCGTGATAACGGAAACCGCCTCGTTACGGCCTGTTCCAAGTCGTCAATGTTGAGCGTGTAGCAGCGACTCCAAGGAACGGAGAACCAATCCGCGTAAGACGGGTCAAGCCCTTCGGCGTCTACGGAGAGGCGTTCAGAGATTAGCGTTTTCAACCCCTTTGGGTTACGAATCTTGGCTGACTGGAAGGCTTCGCCCAGATTTGCAGTTGGGTCGAACGGATCGCCGGGGAATACTAGTTTCCAGAATTCTTCCGTCAACTGGGTAGCTGTGGGGATTCTTTGACCCGTTGTATCAATGGCCTCGACAGAGAATCCCGCTCCGAGGAATAAGACAGGCTCACCTCTGCTTACCTGAGCTTGCAGGCGGGCCAATATCGCATTCACGTTATCCACGTCTAATCCCTCCGCCACGATGTACTTACTTTCCCGAATTGCACCCTTTTAGCTGTTGGACTAGTTACCTGACTCGGGCCAATCGGCGCCACGTCTTACCACGTGGGTGGCACCACTGCATTTCATCTGGAATCCACTGGCTCCGCCAGTAGGATATCACGTCGTTGAGAGTTGTTCAACGGCGCGCTCCAGATCGCGCTCGCTAGGCTGGATGTAGATCGCGGTGGTGTCCAGTCTCAACAGTTAGTGTGGAAAATCGACCTGCTGCTGGATCCGGACCGCATCCTCCGCCGTCAAGGTAGAGAGATAGCGCATGGTCATAAACGGGGAGGAGTGGCCCAGATGAATCTGGAGCGCCTTCGGGTTGCCGGTTTGTTTCAGCCGTTCAATGGCGTCGCTGTGCCTCAGAAGGTGCGGATAGACTCGCTTGTTCAGTCCGGCCTTCTTGCCCGCCTCGGTGACGATCTGGTGCGCCCGCTTGCGGTTGATGGGAAAGACGGGATCGTCGAGCTTAAGCTCCTTGCGGTAGGCGTAGGCCTGAAGGCTG
>JAMDCE010000315.1 GCA_023489135.1 Chloroflexota bacterium | reverse complement strand
CTAATATAGCTATCGCCGAAGGGGTTAGCCGAGTTGACCTTGTTCAGGCGACGGTCCACCTGCAATTAGCCGGGAACTTACTGCTGACGTTATTATCGCACAGAAAGCAACGGTTCGCACCGGTCCAGTAGGGCCAGTTACATGGTCCATCTGGGCCATCTTTTTGACCCAAATGGGCCATCCGACTGAAACGCTGGCACGTTCGAAGGTTAGGGCGTTTGAAGGCCGAAATGTACAACTGACGAGGTTCTTCGGCCCGGTCGGGGCTCAGAATGACGGTTTCCTTGCTAGAACACGTCGGGCACGCATGCTGCCGGCCGCGTCTGGAACCGACGCGAGATTCGAGCATTGGAACACCTCGGTCTCCCAACATGCGAACCTTCCAACCTTCTAACTTGCCAACAGACATCTTGCCGCGGTTTTCAAACGCCGAGGGGAGACCCGATCAACTTCCGATGTTGTTGGAAGCCTCCTCAGCCACCAGTTTGCCGGCCGGTGGTGAAGACGAATATAATATGCAGGCCGGTGCAATTAGGCTCGGCGCTCTGGTCGAGAAAGATTTCGGGCTGAATGGTAGCTTACCTCCGCGATCACCTCTCTGCGGATTCGTCCCGTGAGAGAGGACTCAAGTTAATAGCTTTCGTCATCGGGGCCGTCGTCCTGGGAGTGCTGGGAGGCATTCTCGCCTCGGCCATCTCGCCCATTTTCTTGTTCCCCGCTTTGGCCGGCCTCCCCCTCATCGCTTTGCTTCTCTTGAGCACTTACGCCTCCTTGCTGGCCGCCGTGGCCATTATCTGCCTTCTCCCCTTTGCCGTCATTCCTATCCGAATGGGTGCTACTCCTAGCCTTCTGGAACTGGTCCTCTTCCTATTCTTCCTGGTTTGGATTCTGGGCTTTCTGTCCCGGCGAGAGGAGAAGCTGATCTGGTCGCCGCTGGGCGCCCTTCTCCTTGTCTTCCTTATCTTCACCGTGTTCTCGTTTGTGCTGGGACTCAGGCAATCCTACTCCACGGACACAGTCCACAACTATTTCAGACTGGTGCTGAGCATCCTTCTCTTCTTCGGCGTGATCAACTCCGTCCGCACGCCCAGGCAGGTTCACCAACTGGTCATTGCCCTCATCGTGGCTGGCACTGTGGCCGCTTTTCTGGGGCTGGTGCTCTACTACGTGAACCACGACCTGGCCGAGCGGATCCTGACCTCGCTTCGCGTCATCGGTTATCCCACCGAACGCGTCCTGCGCTATATCGAAGACGATCCGGCCAGGGCCATGCGAGCTACCTCTACGTCGGTGGACCCCAACAGCTTCGGGGGAATGCTGGTGCTGATCATCGCCCTGGCGGCCAGCCAGATCAGCGCCCACCGCTCTCTATTGAAGAGGGCCCTGCTCCTGGGCTCTCTGGGGATTCTCCTGGCCGCACTTATGCTTACTTACGGCCGGGGAGCGTGGGTGGGGGCTGCTGTGGCCCTGCTGTTCGTCGCCCTTATCCAGTACCGGCGGCTCTGGTTCGCGTTCGTCGCGGGAGCAGCAGCGATCTTTGCTTTCGGTCTTGGGGGGGATTTCTTCTCCCGGTTGATGGTTGGCCTCACCCTTCAGGACAAAGCTACGCTGATGCGCCTGTCCGAATTTCAGAATGCCTTCCAGATAATTCGCCATTATCCTCTCTTCGGCATCGGCTTCGGCGGGGCCCCCTCCATCGACCTCTATCCCGGCGTCTCGAGCGTCTACCTCACCATTGGAGAGAGAATGGGACTGATCGGCCTGGGTCTCTTCCTGGCCATGATGGTCGTCTTCTTCCGGATCGCTCTGCCCGCTATATTTAGGATCTGCGATCGCCAGCAGCAATCATTATTGGTCGGTCTGGTAGCGGCAATAGTGGGAGGTTTGGCTGTGGGGGTGCTGGATCACTACTTCTTTAACATCGAATTCGCCCATATGGCCGCTCTTTTCTGGCTGGTGGCCGGTCTGGCCATGGTTGCGGTCAGGTGGAACGCTTCAGAAACGGCTGGGCAAGCCGGTGGCGAGGAGGGCGCGAGATGAGGAGAATAATTCTGCGGTGGGCCATTATCTCTGTCGGCGTGCTAGCGGCGGCCTACTGGCTGCCTCAGTACGTATCATACCGGGACTGGCGGTCCGTCATTGCCTTTGCCGCTATCCTGGGCGTGCTCAACGCCTTCGTTCGGCCTGTCGTCAAGCTTCTGACCTGCCCCCTGCAGATCATTACCTTCGGCCTTTTCACCTTTGTGGTCAATGCCCTTATATTCTGGCTGGCCAGTTCGTTCCCGGTGGGCGTTCACGTCCAGGGATTTGTCGGCGCGTTTCTAGGGGCGCTGGTGGTCAGCGTGATAAGCTTCGTCGCCGGTCTCATCATCCCCCCACGCAAAAAGAACGGCCGTTGACGCGGAGGGTGGTTGGAAGGTTGGCAGGTTGGCAGGTTGAAAAGTTGCATCCTTCCGCCCTTCCAACTTTCAAACCTTCCAACTTTCAAACTCGTTCTCTGCGCCTCTGTGGTGTTCGTTCCCCGAGGGACGAGGGATGGCTCACCTACGGCCGCCGGAGCTTGCAGGCAAAGAAGATGGCGATGTCACCATCGGGGTAGTAGTGATCGTTGTAGCCGCAGAAAGAGAAGCCCGACCTTTGGAAGAAATGCACCGCTGGGAAGTTCTTGGTCTGGGTTTCCAGCATTAGGGACCACAGGCGCTCGTGATCGGCCCAGTGCTTAGTCCTCTCCACAAGCTGGCGACCAATGCCCCTTTGGCGCTGGCTGGGATGCACCACCACGTTCGTGATCAAGCCGATATTGTGCGAGCCATCTAGAGAAAGACCGAGGTAGCCGTGAATCTTGTCGTTCTCCTCCGCTACCAGGAAAAGGTCGCTGCTCTGGAGAGTCTCGACCAAGTGCCGTATCTCCAGGCGCGGTGCCACCGATCGTGGCCTGGGCAGCCGAACTTCTCGGAAAATGACGGCCACCTCTTCGTTAGTCCCCGCAAAAGGATCGGGGCGAAGCTCTTCCATTTGCCAAACGTGAGTGGTGATGAAAGAGGAGTCAATTTCGGCGCATTTGTAGGCCTCTTCGGGCTGTCCTTCCCGGATAATCAAGACTGCTGCTCCGAAACTGCGGGAAGCGTGCTGAATCCGACGGACTGGGCGAGGGAACAGGCTAAAGCGTCGGAAGAGACGCCGGGAT
>JAMDCE010000006.1:1836-3190 GCA_023489135.1 Chloroflexota bacterium | reverse complement strand
CCTGCTCGCATCAGTAGCTGGAAGCCTACCGTAAGGGTAATCGCCAAAGCGAGCAAGAGCAGTATTCGGTCGACCCAATACCTACCCATCGTTTCAGGATAGGGGCAAGAACGGTGCCTTGAGTTGTCAAACGGTCAAACCGCCTCAGTCTGCGATTCCTTAAACCGACTCGGTTTCCGAAACCGAGTCGGTTTAGTGTTTCAAAGGCTGTTTACGGCCGCTTCTATCCGTCTCAAGCCCTCTTCCAGGGTGGAGCGGGGGCAGGCAATATTCATTCTTTGGAACCCGTAGCCGGCGGAACCGAAGACGGATCCGTCGTTGAGGCCGACTTTGGCTTTCCGGCACATGAATTCGCAGAGGGTTGGGGCGTCCATGCCCAAAGCCCTGCAGTCGAGCCACATCAGATATGTGGCCTGGGGCTTACTTACTTTGATCTTTGGAATCCTCGCCTCGAAGTAGCTCAGAAGGAAGTCTCGATTCCCCTCCAGGTATTCCAGCAGCTGCTCGAGCCATTCTTCGCCATAGCGGTAGGCCGCTTCCAGCGCCACGGTACCAAACAGGTTACCGCCAAGACCGCCGATGTTCTGTTGAGTGTTAGTATAGATGTCGCGCAGCCTGCGATTGGGGATGATGGCCGCGGAGGTCGCCAGACCCGGCAGGTTGAAGGTCTTGCTGGGAGCAATAAATGTGACCGTGTTCTGCGCCAGCTCCTCGGAGAGCGAGGCAATCGGCGTGTGCTTAGCCCCTTTGTAGATCAGGTCCGAGTGAATCTCGTCGGAGATGATGACCACGTCGTTCTTGAGACAGAGCTCTCCAAGCCGAAGGAGATCCTCCTTTTCCCAAACCGTGCCCGTCGGATTGTTGGGGCTGCAAAGGATGATCATCTTTACGCGGGGATCGAACTTCTTCTCCAAGGCCGCCAAATCCATCACGTAGCGGCCATTTTCCGGCCTCAGAGGGTTGTCTACGATCTGGCGGCCGTTGTTCCGAATGACGTTGAAGAAGGGAAAGTAGACGGGCGATTGAATGAGGACCTTGTCGCCGGGGTGGCTAAAGGACATGACCGAGAGGTTGAGTCCTGGCACAACTCCAGGGCTGAAGGTGATCCACTCTTTCTCAATTCGCCAGTCATGGCGCCGCCGCATCCAGCCAATGATGGCTTCGAAGTACGAAGGGGGGCGCATTGTGTAGCCGTAGATGCCGTGAGCGGCTCTCTTCTTGACGGCCTCGACAACCAGGGCGGGCGAGGGGAAGTCCATGTCGGCGACCCACATGGGAAGCACGTCCGTGGCGCCGAAGACCCTCTCCAAGTCGGCCTCAACGACGGATCCGTCTTCGGCTCCGCCGGGTACGG
>JAMDCE010000006.1:0-1826 GCA_023489135.1 Chloroflexota bacterium | reverse complement strand
TCCCACTTGGCCGAGCCACTGCCTCTCCGATCGATTACCTTGTCGAAATCATACCTCATGCCATCGTACCTCTTCTCCGCAAGCTACCGTCATTCTAGGGGATAGCGTGGGGTTTGTCTAGTTTCCGTAGGCGCACCCTCGTCCGGCGAGAATCAGAGATCCTGTGGACAAGCCATTGACAAACTGGGATCTTGCCATTACACTATGGCTGCCCTTTTTACGCTTGCCGCGCCGAGTGGACAGTGCCAAGATCAATTAGGACATTCGATAGACAAAATCACGGGCGTCGCCTTGCATTGCAGGACCCTTCTCTGGTCTGGCGCGACTCGGGGTGAACCAATTTAGGGAAACTTCTGGCTGCTAACTTGTCGGTGAAAGGAGATCGGAATGAAGATCTGGCGTCTCTTGTCGGTAGCCCTTCTCATCGCGGTATCCCTTGCCTCATCTGGCTCACCTCGATCCGAGGCGGTTGCGCTCGCCACTACTATTCCTCAAGTAATCGGTACGGTCAACGTTGGCGTGCAACCACGGGGCATTGGCATAGACCAGACGAGGAATCTGGTTTACGTATCGAATTGGGGGGACGCCACTGGTCAAGGGGTTAGCAAAATCAATGGGGCCACGAACGTGGCCAGTGTCTTCTCCCAGGCCGTGATTCAGCCCTTCGGCGTCGCCGTGAACAGCGCGGCCAACAAGGTGCTCGTGGTCAATAACGGTGACCCTACCGTATCTATCCTTCGAGGAACGGACGGCACTCTCGATTCAAGCCCCGGCGTAGGCAACGCTTCGATGGGCATAGCTTTCGACCCCGCCACTGGTTATGCCTACGTGACGAGTTTTGGCTCCAGCACCCTCTACCGGCTCAACACGGCCACCAATGAAGTGATCGGGTTCGGCTTGACGGGGCAACCGGTCGGCGTGGCCCTCGATCTCGCCGTTAGCAGGGCTTACGTGACGCTTCAGGACAGGCAGACTATCGGCGTAGTCAACCTTAACACAGGCATCCAGGACCTGGAATTCTCCGGCGTCTTCGGCAACGTAGCCGGCATAGCAGTGAACCCCAGCAACGGCGACATCTACGTGGTGGACGCCCTTGAAGGGGCGGTCACAGTGGTGGACAGGAATGGCAACCTTAAGAACGCGCTGGATGTCTTCAAGGGCGATCCCGGGAATGGCATTCCCTCTGGCTGGCCGCGGGCCGTGGCGATCAACCCCAACACCGGCCACATCTTCGTTACCCGCTACGACTCCAATCAGGTATATGTGTTCGATACCGCCAGCGTCGTCGGCGGCGGGGGATGGATAAGCCCACTTGCGATCCTTAACGTAGGCGCGGGGCCGGAGTTTGGCCTTGCTGTAAACACCGCTACCAACTTGGTCTACGCAGGAAACATGAATGGCAACTCGGTCACGGTGATCAGCGATGGGCAGAAGACGATGCAGCTTAGCACGAATAGCATCAATGCTGTCACCCAATCAAACGGAACGGTGCCTGATGCATCGTTCACGATCAGCAGTGTATCCGGGGATTCGCTGTCTTGGAATATGGCCACCAGCTACACGGAAGGCAACAACTGGATGACGCCGAGCGCGGTGACAGGATCTGGCACTTCCAGCCCAATTACAGTGGGCTTCAACACGTCGCCTGGCGGCGTTCCGCTCACCCGCGGCACTTACCACGGCCAAATCACCGTTTCCTCCGACGCCGCAAACTCACCACAGAACATCAGCGTAACCCTGCAAGTGAACAGCTACATGCAGCTGTCCACGAATACCGTTGCCGCCGCTGCTCCGGTTGGAGGGACTGTGGGCGACACATCGGTCAC
>JAMDCE010000470.1 GCA_023489135.1 Chloroflexota bacterium | reverse complement strand
AAAGACCGTTGTAGCTGCCGAAAGCCCCTCATTTCGAAACACAGTCATCAACGCAGGCTTGCCACTCTTCACAAACTCGGCCTGAACTACTCGATAGTCACAGGGCAGATACGAATCACCATATAGCACAAAGAACAGGTCTCCCATTAGAGGCAAAGCATTCTTCACTGCACCTGCGGTTCCGAGCAAAGACGAGCCGTCGAAAGAGAAATCAACATGCAACGCGAAACGTGAGCCGTCGCCGACGAAGTCCTGGATCATTTTGCCCAGGTAGCCCGCGCACACCACGACTCTTTCGACGCCATTAGCACGCAACAGACGCAACTGGTGAGCGACAAAAGGCTCCCCGTTCACATCTACCAAAGCTTTCGGGATGGTCTGCGTCAAAGGCTGAAGACGGGTAGCCAATCCCCCGGCCAGGATCGCGACAGGAAAGGCACCTTGATTCACGATTGAACGATCACCTTCGTGCCCTCGAAGTCAAATCGAAAACGGACTTCCTGCAAGCCAGCCTCTCGCATAGCTTGTCGCAAGTGTACTTTGTCTTCAGCATAGAACATTAGGAACCCTCCACCGCCGGCTCCGATCAGCTTGCCGCCCAAAGCCCCGTGTTCGAGGGCCAGCCGATACCATTCATCGATATGACCATTGCTCATCTGCGCAGAGCGCTGCTTCTTATGCTCCCAATGAACGTTCATCAACTCCGCAAAGCGCGTGAGATTCCCAGCTTCCAGGGCCTCCTTGCTCTCACGACCGAGTTCCTTAATGAAATGCAGATTGGCTATCATTTCCCTATCATTCTGCTTGCTCTTAGTGTCCTGCTCTCTTAGCACATCTGAAGCAGATCGAGAGTAGCCAGTGAAGAATAGGAGGAGGTTATCCTCAAGGTTATACAGAGTGTCGGTTTCAATCTTGAGGGGCCAGACTTCAACTTGATCGTTAGGGAGGAAACGAAAACAGCTGATCCCGCCGTACGCAGCAATATATTGATCTTGCTTGCCAACGGGCTCCTGCAGGATGTCCATTTCTATTCTACAGGCCTGCTCGGCAAGTTGAGCTGGGTGTATCAGATTCTTCTTTAGAGTATGCAGTGCTTTCAATAGAGCGGTGGTGAAGCTACCTGATGAACCAAGCCCCGTACCGGCTGGAATATCGGCCATGCTCGTGACTTCCAGATGGGAGGTGTCGACATCCACCATCCTCAAAGATTCGCGAATGAGTGGGTGGCGAACATCATCGACTTTATCCACCTCTTCGATATGCATATATTTCAGTAGAATCTTCGCCACGAAGCGCCTATGAACCGTAATATAGACATACTTGTCTATGGCCGCAGCGATCACCAGGCCGCTGTGCTCCCGATAATACGACGGCAAATCCGTCCCTCCACCTCCCAAGCTAATCCTGAGAGGGCTGCGAGCAATTATCACTGGTCTCTCACCCTCCTATTTTGTGACAACGCTGAACAGGTTCAGTCCAAACTTATGGTAATTCAGCCTTATGCGACTAGGCTTGAAGCCTGCTTTGACGAGAACAGGCCACAAGTCTCGCTTATCGAAGTACATTTTGTGATCGTCCATTTCGCACGCTGGACTCTTGCCAAGACGAAATGCCGAGAATTCCAGAAGAGTCTTGCCTCGCCAGGTTGGAACGTTAATCAGGAGAACTGCGCCAGGTCGCATTACTCGATGACACTCGGCTAGTACGTGGATCGTTTCAGTCAGGTGCTCGAGCACGGAAATGAGCAGAACGACGTCGAATTCAGCGCCCGACAATGTAGATAGCAAAGATTCAATGTCACCTTCCAAGAACTTCAATCGAGGTATTCTTTTGCACTCATCGCTAACACGCACATCTATTCCTACCCCAGATGAAAGGCTCGAATAAATGGCTCTAAGATGAGTCGCATGATAGCCACACCCCAGATCAAGTGCTGACAACTGAGTGTGACCAGGCAGGTTGCGAAGTATCTCACGTCTAGATAGGTATATCCCAAACCTATCAACGATCGTCAAACTACGTTCTCCATACGATTCCTTGCGACTTGGGGAAAAGAGGTTGACGTCACTCATCGTTGCCGACAATTCCTCCGCTGGGCGACTTGCCGGTGACCATACCAAACATCAGCGTGAAAGTAAATGTCTGGAAGCCAAAGATAATAAGAAGAAGCCCGAGAATACCAGGGTGATAGAATTGTGAGAGCTGCAGGCCGCTACTCAACCAGTTGATAACCAATATGATATTCAGGGCAACACCGACAAAAGTGATAATAGCGCCTCCTATGACTCCACGGTTATACGAGAGAAGTTGCTTGAGCTTCCTTGTGTAGAGCGGATCGAAGTCATAATAGGCCCTAGCCAACACGCCCAACTGCACTGCAGTGTAGCCTGTAGTTGCCAACGTTAACCCTAACAGCATCCAGTGCAAGTTTAGCCCCAGAGCTCCAATTGTTACAGGCCCACCCGCCAATATCAGTGTAAGCAGAACTCCAACTACAAGGGAGACAAGCCCTGGCTTAAGCAGGAAAAAGTCAGGGGCGTACAGGAACATTGCCTTCAGATTGATCCATCCGGCAAGCCACGGAGAGAGCCATCCGGATCGCTTGTGATGGCTTGTGCGTCCAGGACGGTCCTTATAGAATCTAATCGGAACTTCTGCAGTACGCAACTTTAGCCTCGCAGCCTTCGAGACCATTTCAGAGGCGTATTCCCACGATTGCGATTGCAGATCCAAGCGTTTTAGCGCATCCAGCGTCATGGCCCGCATTCCACAGTGAATATCGCTGTATCGCGACCCATAAATTGCATTGAGAACCCGGGTTGTAACAGGTGTTCCAAAGTAGCGATGCAGTGCAGGCATTGCGCCTGGTTCGATGTATCCTTTCATTCTCGTTCCAATGACGAACTCGAAACCTTGGTTGAGAGCATCGACAAACATCTTGATTTCGCGAAAGTCGTATGTTAGGTCGCAGTCGCCCATTATGACATATTTGCCACGGACATATGGCAGCGCATCGATGTACGCGCGACCGAGCCCGCGCCTTGGTACACGAATTGCTCGTGCACCCTTACTCTCAACAATCTCAGCCGTTCGATCACTTGAGCTGTCCACTATGATGATTTCACCATGGACACCTGCCTGTCTGCCACGCGCATTCGATATTGGGGCTTCCCTTTTCATTCTCTCTACAAATAT
>JAMDCE010000545.1:583-3202 GCA_023489135.1 Chloroflexota bacterium | reverse complement strand
GTAGAGAGAATCCGTGCGAGTGCTCAGGGCCATCATAATAAACGGGCCCAGGTTACAGTAGGCGCCCGTGTTAACCAAAATGCCAGTGTCCTTGGCGACGAGCTTTCCGTCTCTCGTCGCTCCGGCCTTCAGGTGAAGCGTGGCGGCGGCGCGAGGCCGGCCGGAGAGAAACTCTTCCTCCACCGTGTTGAACAGCCTCACCGGGCGGCCCGCCGCTTTGGAGAGCAGAGCGCAGATGGGGTACAAAGATTTTATCGTCACTTTTCCCCCGAATGCGCCGCCGCAGTCCTGGCGAATAATGTTGATCCGACTCTCAGGGAGACCCAACACCGCGGCCATCTCCAGGCGAACACCAAAGATGCGCATATGAGACATCCAGACGGTCAGATTTCCGGAGGCGTCGAAGCTGGCGACGCAGCCACTCGGCTCGAGGTGGGCCTGATGGACGACGGGGGTTACGAAGGTCTCCTCGACGATGCAGTCAGCCTCCTCGAAAGCCCGATCTACATCGCCCCGATCCACTTCCAGGTGAGCGGCCAGATTGCCCGGGGCATCGTCGTGAATCTGCGGCGCCTCTGGCTTCAAGGCTTCCTCGGGCTCGAAGGCCGCGGGGAGTTTCTCGTACTCCACGACGATCAGGTCGAGCGCCTCCAGCGCGGTGTCCTCGTCGATAGCCGCCACGGCGGCGATCTCATCGCCGATGTAACGCGCCTTATCGATGGCCAGGATCTGCTCGTCGGCCACGGCCATACCGAAAGGAATGCCCGGCGTGTCTCTTCCAGTGATGACGGCCTTAACACCGGGTAATCGTTTCGCCCGGCTTGCGTCGACGTTCAGGATTCTGGCGTGAGGAAAGGGGCTGCGCAGAATCTTGCCGTGGAGCATTCCCGGCAGGACGACATCACCGCCGTAGATGGCTTCGCCCGTCACCTTTCTGACGGCGTCGATCCGCGGCAGGGGCTTCCCTATCACGCTTAGTTCTTTCATTTAGGCCACCCTCAGTTTGAGTTCTTGGCGGCCGCCTCGAGGGCGGAGACGATCTTGACGTAGCCAGTGCAGCGACAGAGGTGTCCGGAGATAGCCTCCTCGATCTCGACCGAGGAGGGCTCTGGGTTCTCGTCCAGCAGCGCCTTTCCGGCCAGCACCATCCCGGGGGTGCAGAAGCCGCACTGAATGGCGCCCTCGCTCACAAAGGCTTGCTGGATGGGGTGCAGTCGGCCCAGCAGGGCCAATCCTTCGATGGTGGTTATCTCCTTTCCCTGGACTTCCACGGCCAGCTTCAGGCAGGCCAGGGTGGCTTTGCCATCTATGATGACCGTGCAGGCGCCGCACTCCCCCGTATCGCAGACCTCCTTGGTTCCGGTCAGGCGTAGATCCTCCCGGAGCACCTCCAGGAGCGTCCGCCAGGGTGGGGCAACCACGCGGTAGAGATCGTCGTTTACCTTCAATTCCACGATTCCGTTCAAGGTTATCCCTCCCTTTCCAACCCGCTCTCGGCCGGCTCCACCGCGGTCGCCTACTACCATTCCGGGGCGTTGGCCGGGTGTGACCGATCTAATTCCCATTTCAGGGGATTGCTGGCAATGTATTCCCGGGCACGGTTCAAGGTCTCGTCGTTTCGAATGATGTGCTCGTAGTGATTCGGCTGCCAGACAGCAACACCTGAAGTTCCACGTGTTTCGTTGACCCTCTTGGTGACCGCAGATTTGAATGAACGTATGACAGTTGCCAGTGATCCTGGAACAGGCTTGCCGAATTGCCGGAATACTGATCCGTCGCTCCGTAGGGACACGGCGCGCCGTGTCCCTGCAGTCCCTACAGCCGTTAATCCTATTATTCCATGAAGATGGTCGGGCATCGCGACGAATGCATCCAGTTCCACATTTGGGCGAAGGCTGGGAGTCAGTAGCCATTCCTGCTCAACAATCTGCCCAAACGGCGAGAGGCGCATCTCCCCGCCGATAACGTCGCCAAATAAACAGTTCCGGCCTTTTGAGCATATCGTCACAAAATAGAGGCCTGGCTTTGAGTAATCGTAGTCAGACAGCCGTATGGACCGACGATTAGGCCTCTCCTGACCACACTGCGCCATTGAATTGCCCTTACCACGATAAGGAAGTCATCGCGTCGCCTGCATCAAGGCTCTCTCCACCAGCACCTCGACCAGGTGTTTCCGGTAGGCCGCCGAGCAGCCACTGCTGGAGAGGATAGCCGTCTCTTTGGCCGCCAGGGCGCCGGCCTCTCTGGCCAGGTTATCCGTCACCGTAGCGTCCTGGAACAGATTCTCGGCCTGCCTGGCTCGCGCGGGGGCCGATCGGACGGCGCCGAGAACTATCCTGGCTCGCTGGCACTCGGCGCCAGCGAGATGGACCGCGACGGCCGCCGAAGCTAGAGGGAAGTCGATGGCCTTGCGGCGGCGGTACTTGAGATAAGCCACTCTCGTGCCTGTTTCCGCCTTAGGAATCTGGATCTCTGTGAGGATCTCACCGGCTTGAAGGGTATTCACGGTTCGCCCCTCGCCGGTGAAGAACTCTTCCAGCCCGATGGTTCTCTCGGCCCCTTTTGCAGCTATCTTGAGTTTGGCCCCCAGGGCGATGAGAACCGGCACGGAGTCGGCCG
>JAMDCE010000545.1:0-475 GCA_023489135.1 Chloroflexota bacterium | reverse complement strand
GCCAGGCCGACGTTGCCACCGATGGTGGCGACATTGCGGATCTCGAGTGAGGCGATCTTCCCGATGGCTTCAGCCAGGGTGGGGAATCGCTGGAGAACAGTTGGGGAGGTCTCGAGAGAGCGCAGAGTGGTCATCGCGCCCAGGCGAAGTCCATCTCCGTCGGCATCTATATAATTCAGTTCCCCGATCTTGGCCAGGTTTACCAGCAACTCAGGCTTGGCCGTGCGCTGCTTCATCCTGACCAGCAGGTCCGTTCCGCCAGCCTTCACGTGACCCCCTAGTCCAGCCTCCGCCAATGCTGCTAAGGCCTCGCTCAGCGTCTTAGGTTCGCAGTACTCAAAGGGAGCAAGTCGCATCGCCATCAACTCTCGGAACCAATGCAGGATTAGGTCCCTTTTTGGGGAATAGCAAGCAGGCGTCTTCCAGCGTAGCCTGGAATAACGTGATACATCTGCCGCGCGGGCCAGCTAAGTAC
>JAMDCE010000562.1 GCA_023489135.1 Chloroflexota bacterium | reverse complement strand
GTCTGTACCATTTCGCGGGAGCACAATATCGTCGCGCCTAGAGGGGCCGTTCACGAGCACTGAACAACCGTAACAGAGCCGGGTGAGTCTGGCCCGACTAAGTCACCAGCGTTTCTCTCCCGTCAGGTATTTTCTTCGCTTGGGGTCAGCGATGGCCAGGATCAGAGCCCACCTTCTTATCAGCGGTCTGGTGCAAGGTGTCTACTTTCGAGATACCCTCAGGCAACTGGCCAGCCAAAAACATGTGTCCGGATGGGTGCGCAATCTCGCCGACGGTAGAGTGGAAGCCATTCTAGAGGGCGAGCAGTCCGATGTCGACCGTCTGGTGGAATGGTCCAAACAAGGCCCGCCAGATGCCCTAGTCGACTACGTCGAAATTCGCTTGTCTGACCCGTCCGGAGAGTTTGGGAGCTTCCACATTATTCGTTGATGCTCGCAGCCAGTATTCCCAAATGTGCGCTTGCGCGTCGCCGAAGTCAAGGATCGGTCTGGCCTACCACTCGTAGGCCGGCCCGACAACATGCCATTTGATACTGCCTAAATATGACACATGCGACTACCTGATATCGCTTGACAGCAAACGCACTATTTTGGTATATTATATGTGTTGTAGGTCGTAGACGGCCTCCTAGTCAAACTCAACGGCTAGATGCAGCATCGACCGTGGCATCCCTGAACAGCATCTAGGTCGATTCGCGGGCAAGAGCGGGAAAGGCAGCCCTCAGTGGGGCGATGCTGGTTGGGGTGGTTCCGAGGCGTAGGAAGTGTCTGACGCGGGATGCTTCTCCAGCGAGGCCGATTCCCCCAGAGTTGAACGCCCCCAGGGTACCTGGCAGGGCGTTTTTCAATGGGCCATGGCTCGCCGGCCGTGGGCCCAATGGGGTAGAGCCTGACGCCAAGCGTTGCAGATTCCAGACTGAAAACAAGATTATCGTCAGAGACGGGAGGGGTGCGTGAGTCCAAGGGAGGCGCGAATCGACGCCGGCATTCAATGTAACGTTTTGCGGGCTCTGAGTGAGGACGTCCGGCTAGACGTCGCTGATGCCCATGCGGAAGTAATCCAGGGCACCGTCTATCTTCGCGGGAAAGCACCCAGCCTATTTCAAAAATGCACGGCAGAGGAGATCGTCGAACGAGTCCGGGGGGTTCTGGCCGTGGTGAACGAGATAGAGGTTGACCTTCCGCAAAGCAGGTCGGACGGCGAAATCACGATCGAGGTTAAGGGAGCGCTGAGCCGCGATAGTTGGGTCCACGCTAATCAAATCGAAGTCACCACCCTCGACGGACACGTTTATCTTGCCGGAGTAGCCCAGTCGTATGTTGAAAAAACGGCGGCTGAGGAGGACGCCACCGTGATACGGGGCGTTAGGGAGGTTATCAACGGAATAGTGGTCGTCCCGGCAGAGATCAAGACTGACGAAGAGATCACTGGTGATGTCCGCATTGCTCTCTTTGAAAACCTGCTCCTCGGAAGATCAGAGATAGAGGTGGAGGTGCGGAATCAGATAGTCCACCTGAGAGGTAGTGTTTCCTCTGTCGACGTTTACAACCGGATCGAAGATCTGGCTAAAGCGACGACGGGAGTGGTCGACGTGATCAATGAAATCACAATTGAAGACTAAGCGGAACTGCGACGGGAAACACGTCGACCGGACCCTACCCAGCCGCAATGAGTGTGGGACGAAAGAAGGTAGTGAAAATGGCAATGAGCTATGGAGGCTTCTCTGGACGAGGCGCCTTCACTACTCCCATCGGTGGTCTCCAGTGCCCGGTCTGCGGCTACAGCGGCGAGACGTGGCAATTCGGGCCTTCGCCCATCGCCATGAATCCGTATCAAGGCAACCTCGGCCTTGCCGGCGCTTGGGGCCTGGGCGGGCTGAGGACCTGGGGCGAAACCTACTCGCGTCAGTTCACCGCGACGGGCTTGCCGACCGATGAGGAAATCACCGAGATGGTCTATGACACTATCGACGCCGATCCCTGGGTTCCCTATGATGCCGATATCAACGTCGAGGTCGAAGCCGGCGAAGTAACTTTGACTGGGACCGTACCCAGCAAGCGAGCCAAGCTCGCGGTTGGCGATGACGCTTGGTGGATCCCCGGGGTGGTGGATGTCCGCAACGACCTGGCCGTAAGCGGTCGCCACCGCGTCAAACCCGGGCGCGAGAGAGAAGAAACGACCGGGTAAATGGCGCAATTCTCTCGCCGTAGAGATGACGTTGATCTCCTAGGGGCGACCTCGGCCGCCCCTAGGTCATCGGCTCGCCTGGTGGAAAACTCTCGTTCCTGCTATAATTCCCCTGCTCAGCCTAGAGTCGCTGTTGAACTACACCACAAGGCTGGGAGCCCGGTGAAGCGGCGGGTCAGTCCTTCCTGAAGGTCCGCCCTCGAGCAAGATGCCTGCTTAGCCAGGAATTCATCCGTCGAGCAGCTTCACCGAGTCTAGAGTGGACCGCGTACTTGGTGAACAGGCAGTACATCGATAGCCTCCGCGCGAGGCTTGCCGGCCGAAACAAGCGAGACCTCATCGAAGGAATGATCGCCCGGTCTCCCCATGACCTCGCCACAGAAAAGATGCTGCTGGCGCTGGAGCCGTACCCTCTGCTCCTCCTAATGTTAGCGCACGATTACCCGACCAAGATCTGGATTCTGGACCGCGGCGAAAGACTCTCCAGTTCCGAGATCCTTACGGAGGAGATGCGCTGCAAGCGATGGCACAGCGACGGTATAGGCATCGACGAATGCGAAGGGCTGACTGACGTGGCCGAAGGCTACGTGGCGGTGGTGGTCTCCTGGAAAACGCTGCTCATCATGCGCCACGAGTTCGCGCACGCCACAACGACGTTCCTTTCGGCGAAAATCAGGCGTGGGCTGGAGCAGCTCTTTGGCGAAGCTAAGGCACGAGGATCATTCACCGAGCCCCTGGCCGGGGAAAGTCTCGGTGAATACATCGCCTGCGGGATGAGTTACTTTCTCTCTCCTGACCTTCGCCAAGAGCTGAGAGACGTCGATCTTGGCCTTCACGATCTTGTGGAAGATATCCTGGCTCAGGCTGAGGCGGTAAGCCAGGAAATTGGCGAGTTTAACAAGGTTCAATTCTAGAAACACCTTTCAAAATAATGAAATGAGGGCAGAGTGGGCGCCGCGGCGCCCACTCTGCCCTCATTTCATTATTTTCGGTTTCGGGGGGGATGCGTTAGCGGTTC
>JAMDCE010000668.1 GCA_023489135.1 Chloroflexota bacterium | reverse complement strand
AAGGCGGTAGCCAGCGCCGCGAGCACGAACAACAGGACGATCGCGTAATCGTAAATTTGCACAGACGCGAAATCCAGCCTCAGCGGACCGATGGCAGCCCTGGTCCAAAGGGTGAAGCCGGCGAGCGCGACCGGGACGCAGACGACAACCATAATGTATCGTCTCAGGTAACCGCTCTGCACGCGCTGAAAAATCGAGGCTGTTCCCTTGTTGAGGAACAGAAGGCAGACATCGTAGACCTTCTCGAAGCCAATCCTGGGCAGCCCCATTTCCTGCAACCAGAGCAAATGACTGACCTGCCAGTAGCCAACCAGACCCAGGGCCAGGCTAATTCCGCTCATCAGCATGGCCCGGCTGGGGCCGTGCCACAGGCTGATATGGAGATCGACAGATTGTCGAATAATGCTCGCCGACGCTGGTGCCAGCACAGAACCGGAAATGACCAGCGGGGCAAATCCAACCAGCACGCACATTGCCACCAGAAGAGCGGGCGATAGCAGAAACTTCGGCGATGCATCGCGCAGATCGTGGCACGATTCTCCCTCGGGTCCCAGGAACGTGCCCAGGAAGAACTTCAGCGAATAGATGACGGTCAGACCTGCGCCCAGCACTCCCAGCCAGGGAAGAAACCAGAGAGATGTCACTCCATCGGCCAACTCGCCGGTTGCCTCAAAGAACAGTTCCTTGCTCAAGAAGCCGTTCAGAGGCGGCACGCCGGCAAGTGAGAGCGCTGATAATCCAGCCAGCGCCGCCGTCGCCGGCATTTTGCTGGCCAATCCCCCAAGCAAGTGAATGTGGCGCGTCTTTGCCGCGTGATCGACAATACCGACGATCATGAAGAGCGCCGCCTTGAAGATGGCGTGATTGACGATCAGGAACGTGGCCGCCACCACGCCCGCCTCGGTGCCGAAGCCGTAGGCGGCGGTGATCAGGCCCAGCTGGCTGATGGTTGAGTAGGCCAGGAGTTGCTTGAGTTCCATCTGGCGAATGGCCAGGTAACCCCCCCATAGCATCGTGACCACGCCCGTGCCGGCTACCAGGTAGAACCATTCCTGCGTGCCGGAGAGGAAAGGGTAGAATCGAGCGACGAGAAAGATCCCGGCCTTAACCATAGCGGCCGAATGAAGATAGGCGCTAACCGGGGTAGGAGCGATCATGGCATTGGGGAGCCAGAAGTGGAATGGGAACTGGGCCGACTTGGAGAAAGCCCCGGCCAGTAACAGAACGAGGATGGGAAGATACAAAGGGCTCGACACGATCTGCTCGCGGCGGTCAAATAGTTGGGTCAGCTCAAAAGTGCCGGTCACGAGGTACAGCAGGATGAAGCCTCCCAACATTGCCAGCCCGCCGAGTGCGGTGACCAGGAGAGCCTGAGTAGCGGCCCGGCTACTGTCTTTGCTGTCTGGCCAGAAGCCAATCAAGAAAAACGAACTGAGGCTCGTCAGTTCCCAGAAGACGAATAAGAATATGAGATTCGAAGAAAGAACGGTGCCCAGCATTGAGCCCATAAAGAGCAGCATAAAGCCGTAGAACCGTGTGAAGCTCTCCGTGGGCTTGAGGTAGTAACGGGAGTAGAGGAAGATCAGCAGGCCAACGCCGGTGACAATCAACGCGAACATTAGGCTTACGCCGTCGACCAGGAACGAGGCGTTGATGCCCAGGTCCGGCACCCAGCTAATGCTCACCAGCGACTGCTCTCCCCGAGTCACTGAAGGCAGAAAGGTGCTCACCAGTAGCAGCGGGATAAGGGCATTGCCCATCGCCCACCACGCGGTCCTACCCTTGAGATAGGGTGCCAGACCTATGGTGAGGACAGCTGCCACAAAGGGAAGGAAGACCGCAATAACGACAATCGTCAATGTCATCCCTGACCACGTCATCCCCAACCACCCGAGTCATTTATGGACGTGCATGGGCCGGAAACGCCTTGTCCGCCCGTTGTTAGACTTGCCCAGTGGTACCTGGTCAAAAACAGGGTTGCTGCAAAAGGGTAATGGCCACACCGTTGCGCTCGCGTAGAACAACAAAAGGAGACCGTCGTCAGTCTCCACCTAGCATCGCGTGGTAAACGGTGCGATGCCCCCGAACCTGTTTCTGGAACCCTTTGCGGGTGCCGTAGTCCTGGTGCTACGTTGCACGGTCAATATAACATGAAGATACAGAGTTGTCTAGCTGGACGTGGCCTTTGGTTGCCACAATGCGGCCTTTCATTGCCGTATCGAATGTGGTATAAATATCATCTGACGATCAAGCCGGAGGTATGCCAAGCGGTGGCGAGGAGAAAAGCAATCACCGACAACGCAGAGGTATTGGTGGCAGCGGATATTCCTGTCCTGCCTGTCAGAGATACTGTGCTGTACCCCCATATGGTCTCACCTCTCTTTGTTGGCCGCGAAAGGTCAGTCAAGGCTATCGAGGAGGCCGTGGCGAAAGAGCGAACCATCGCCGTGGTCGCCCAGCGAAAGCCTGATACGCAGGATCCAACCCTGGACGATCTCTACACGGTCGGTACGGAAGCTGTTATCGGCCGCGTATTGAAAATGCCTGACGGAACCACGAGCGTGCTGGTTCAGGGGCAGCGCCGCATACGGATTCACGATCTCACACAGGTGGACCCCTTCCTCAGAGCCAAGGTGTCTCCAATAGAGGAGCCAACGGAAAAGACTATGGTGGTGGAGGCCCTGATGCGCGCGGTGCTAGCCCTGTTCGAGAAGTGCGTGAAGCTGAGCCGATCGCTGCCTGACGACGCCTACGTGGCGGCGATGAATATTGACGAGCCCGGGTGGCTTGCCGACCTTGTGGCATCGACGCTGGAAATTCCTGTTTCGCAGCGCCAGGAGATGTTGGAGTGCTTCCATTCCACCGAGCGTCTTCAGAAGATCAACATTTTACTCGCCAAGGAACTGGACGTTCTGGAGTTGGAGGACAAGATCCACACCGAAGTCCAGCAAGAGGTTGACAAGACCCAGCGCGAGTACTTCATGCGCGAGCAGATCAAGGCCATTCAGAAGGAACTGGGCGAGGCCGACGTGCACACGCGAGATATCAACGAGCTTCGCGAGAAAGTAGCTGTCGCCGGTATGCCGGAAGAAGTCGCCAAGAAGGCCGAAGACGAGTTGAACCGTTTGTCGGCTATGCCATCGTCCAGTCCCGAGGTGGCCGTGATTCGGACGTATGTTGATTGGCTGGTGAGCCTGCCCTGGAATAGGCAG
>JAMDCE010000390.1 GCA_023489135.1 Chloroflexota bacterium | reverse complement strand
AGCTGGCCCCCATTCCGAGGAGAGCCACGCGGCCTGCAAGTGAGATTGCCGCCTCATATTCAATCACGCCGTAGGCCCGAAACACGTAGTACAAGGTGTCAGAAAAGGAACCGAGAATCATTGCCAGCATCACCGCGGCGATGGCTGCCCTGACCTCAGGTGATCGATCCATCGAGGCGGCAACCACCAACGCGAGCACGCTGGTAGAGATGACCAGACCGGCTCTGGCGGCCAGTGTTTCACCTAGAGATCGCCCGGCGACAGACGGGGATTTAGCGGAAGAGAGAGTGCGCAGCAGCGAGAGCTGAAGCCCGAAGTCTGAAAGCTGGCCCAGAATAAATCCTACAGCGGCCGCAAAAGCGTAATCGCCGAATTCGTGGGGAGTCATGAGGCGAGCCGCGGCCACGATCAGGGCAAGCTGGGCCAGTCTCCCTAGCAGATCGGAGCCTAGCTTCAGGAACGTCTTCCGGCCGATCCGGACGGCCGAAGCTATCAGCACTGGCTCTTTAGGCGGTGGAGAGATTCACGATTTCTGCTCATGCGCCAGGGCTCTCCTGAAATCGGGTCGCGGGACCCATGGATGCCTCCCGGCTTCCGGCCGGGAAAGCCCTCGCCACGGACTGATAGACTTTCGCGGTCTCCCTGGCAGCGCGTTCCCAGGAGAACTGCGCGGCGCGCGCTTGCCCCGCGGCACTCAGCCGGCGGCGCAATTCCGGGTCGCTTAGCACCGTGGATACGGCCTCTGCGATCTCCGAGCTGCTCAGAGGATCGACCTGTATGGCGGCGTCACTGGCAATTTCGGCCGTTGCAAAAACGTTTGACGTGATCACGGGCGTACCGCAGGCCATAGCCTCTATGACGGGTAAACCAAAGCCCTCATAGAGCGAAGGGAATAGAAAGACGCTGGCGAGATTGTAAAGAGCGGGTAAGTCGTCGTCCGGAACGTAGCCCAAGAAACGCACTGCTTTCCGTAAGCCCCGCTTCTCGATAGTGGCGAACAGGCTATCGTATTTCCAGCCCCGCTGCCCCACGATAACGAGCTGCGGACGCAGCCCGGCCTTATGGAGGTGATGCAGGGCGTCAACCGCCCGGGCCAAGTTCTTACGAGGCTCGATCGTTCCGACGAAAAGCAGAAAGCCTGGTTCGACCTGATACCGCCGGGCGACAGCGGCAAGGTGACGCTCGTCGTCAAGGGGACGGAACTGCGGCGCGGCGGCCTCGTAAACCACGTGCACTCGCTCCGGCGGCACAGAAAGGGTGCGCAAAACATCGCGCCTGGCGCTCTGCGACACAGTAATGATGGCGCCGGCACGCCGAGCGACCAAAGGGAGAAGTGGCCTAACGGTGAAGATCTGCTTGCTCACGTGATAACGCGACATTAGGAACAAAGACATGTCGTGGAAAGTAACCACTGTGGGACAGGGAGACGTAAGTGGTGCGACATAGTTGGTGAAGTGGCAAAGATCCAGTTGCGCTCGCCGAAGCGTTCTGGGCAGGAGCATCTGCATCCAGACGATCTTGACCGGAAAGGAGGGCACACCAGAGGCGATGGTACCCTTAGTCTCTTCTTCCTCCGAATCCTGGTTCAGGAGGGGACGATGAGTGAGCAATCGATATTCGTTGTCGGGCACGAACGACTGCAATCCGGCCAGAAGTTGAGCTGAGTAGCGCCCGACACCTGAACGGGGCAACGTGAGGGGAGTGGCATCAATGCCGATACGCATAACTAAATCTCTTCCTGTTCCACTCTAAGAAAGGTTAATCGGATAACAACACCCCGCCATAACCAGGAAATCGAGTATTGGATTTTGTTTATCCAGTTCTGGACAAACTTGGCGGGATATTATCACACCGTCTCCATTACGTCAAGCAACGAGTTGTTTCGTCAGGTTGACAAGCGCAAAACGTAGCTGGTACACTGACAATCGCTGAATCCTCAACGATCACGGAGCTTCATGAGGTGTCACCTCAGTCGCCCACCGCATTATGGGCGGTCTTTGTAAGCCCACCATTCGTCACTGGCACAGCGGGAGCAGCGGGCTGAAACACGAATGATCCTAAAAAGCCTGGCAACGGCAGCATCCTTTGCTTCTCGCCATGAACTGACTCTCCTCCTCTTACTCAGCCCCCTTATGCTGTTCTCAAGTCGTCTGAGTCTAATTCCCTTGGTGCTGATACCGGCGCTGTGGTTCTCGCGCTGGCTGGCGACGGGCCGGGTCACGCGGCGAACTGGTTTGGAGTGGCCGATCCTGGCGCTTCTCCTGCTGGTCCCCGTGAGCCTATGGGTCTCGGTCGACCCTCAAACGAGCCTTCCCAGACTATCCGTCCTGATTCTGGGACTCGCCATCTTCTACGCCATTGCCAACAGCGCAAATGCTGGAAAACGGTTATCCGCCCTGACTGCGATGATGCTTTCGCTGGGGTTTCTTGTGGCGGTAGCTGGCGTCACGGGAATGGAAGGAGTCAAGAAAGCTCCCGTGGTCGGCACCCTCCAGGTGCGAATGGCGGAGTCTCGCGGTGTCTCTGAACTGTTGGGAAGATCTTTCAACGCCAACGAGGTGGGCGGAACCCTGGCCATGCTTATTCCCTTCGCCCTGGCGATCCTCGTCTTTCCAGCAAGCAAGAAGCTCAAGACTCTCGCCGGTATTTCGTTAGCCTTCATGCTCCTGGCGGCCGTGTTCTCCCAGTCGCGCTGGTCTTTCGTAGCGCTTGCGGCGGCAAGTCTGGCCGTACTCGCCCTGAGAAACCGCTGGTGTTGGCTTGCTCTTCCGGCTATGGGCCTGGCTTCTGTCTTCCTCGTCTGGGCTGTCGGTCCGGGGAAAGTCCTGGCCAGTTTCGGTTCAGTTGCCTCGACCGACAGCGTGGTCGGAAGATTGGAGATTTGGGAGCGAGCCCTCTACCTAATCCAGGATTTCCCCCTGACGGGCGTCGGCCTGAACACCTTCGTACCGGCAACGCAAAGGCTCTATCCCTACTTCACCATACCTGACGTCAATTTAGGCCACGCTCACAATCTCCTCCTCCAGTTGGGCGCTGACTTCGGTATTCCAGGAATCGCTGTCGTTGCTACGTTCTTCGCCTGCCTACTCTTCCTCTGGAAGGCCGGCCTGCGATTCGCCAGAGGCAGCCAGCTTGAAGGGGCCTATGTGGGGTTCCTCGGGATGCTCATTGCTTACCTTGTGTTCGGTTTAATCGACGCCCGTCAGGGGGAAATCCTGG
>JAMDCE010000513.1 GCA_023489135.1 Chloroflexota bacterium | reverse complement strand
TTTTTCAACAACCTCTTTAGCCCAGGGCGGGACTTGACGTACACCCCTGCCAGGCAAGAATCTTGTTCTCGTGCCGAGGATGGCGTACAATTGAGCGACCACGAAGTGACACGGAGGGGTGAGCTGCAGTGCGCAACCAATGTAGGCTCTTTGAGCAGGTTCGATCGGCCTTAAGCGACATCGACTCCTCTCAGCGGCTCGCGGAGCTGCTGCTCACCAACTCCTGGCTCCCGGTCCGAGGGGGAATCTCGAACTGGCTCAGGCGTTCGGCGATTGTTTTGAGCGGGATGGCGTTAGCGTTGCCCAATGGCAAATGCTGCGCTGCTGGATCGGCATCTCTGCTGAAGAAGGCCCCACAGGGAATCCGAAGGAGTACCTTCCGTTCTGCGCTATCCAGGCTCTCGGCGCGTCATATCTGCATAGCGAAGACAGCCGCAAGACAGAAACGCTGAGCATCCTACGCGCCTGTGCGAGTGATAGCCGGTGGCGAGTCAGGGAAGCCTCGGCAATGGCGTTTCAACGGATAGCCGAGCGTGATTTCGCGGCGGTGAGAGATATCTTCTCCGATTGGATTGGTGAGGCGTCGCTCCTTGAGGAACGAGCGATTCTGGCCGCTCTGGCACACCCGCCGATACTCAAAAGCGCAGACAACGTGAGATTTAGCCTCGAGATCGCAGAAAAGGTACTCAGTAACTTGCTTACGCTCGACAAGGCGTCGCGGAAGAGGGATGATTTCCGGGTCCTGCGCCAGGGACTTGAGTACGCGCTCAGCGTGTTTGTTGCGCATCTGCCAGCGGAGGGGTTTGCTTTTCTCAGACGATGGGCTGAGCAGGATGACATCGACATCAAGAGAATCGTGAGAGCTAACCTCGGCAGATCGAGGTTGACGAAAAAACACGGCGATGAGGTACGCGCAGTTCTGGCAATTCTTTCGAGAGGCTGTTCCTGCAGCGATGATGAGTAGCCACCCTCTGCGCTGCCTGATACCTCACGGGATGGCGACTTGTTCGTTGAGTATCCGTTCTCGGATGCGCGTTGGTAGTCCCCGTAGGGGAATCGCCGCTGACAGGAATCGCCGTGTTGTTGACACACCCGCCTGCTTGTGGTAGCATCTGCCTTGAGCTGGATTCCCTCGTGTGATGGCATCGCAAAGAGGTTGACAAGTCAGCATCAAGGATCGCCGAAGGTCGCCCATGGAAGCAACGTACTCTGAGCCCGATGAGTTGTTAGCTGAACGTGCCAAGACGGACGCGGCCGCCTTTGGAGAGCTTTACGAACGCTACCTCAAGCGGATATACAGCTATATTTACTATCGCACCGGCAATTCGCACGACGCCGAGGACCTCACCGAGAAAACCTTCTTTCAGGCGCTGAGCAACCTGCAGCGCTACCGCATTCAGAGCGCGCCCTTCGCGGCCTGGCTCTATCGCATCGCCCACAACATCGTCGCCAACTGGCATCGTGACAACGGCCGCCATCAGTCAGTGCAACTGGATGGCCTCGTCGAGCTGAAGGACACCACCGACGACCCGGTAGCGGCCGCTGAAACCCGGGAGGAAAAGACGGAGTTGCGCGGCGCGATTGCGAAACTGCCCATCGAACGCCAGGAATTGCTGCTTCTGAAGTTCGTCGAACAGATGGCTAATGCCGAGATCGCTCGCGTGATGGGCCGTACAGAAGGCGCCGTGAAGGCGCTGCTGCATCGCACGCTGGAGTCGTTAAGGACTGAGCTGACGCGCTCGCGAGAGGAAGTCCAGGACCACATCGCGCGAACCACGCTGCCCTTCGGCGTGACGCTCCACAGGAGACAGGATGAAGCAAAAAGCGCTGGATGACCTGTTGTCGCGTTATGCCGATGAGCTAAACAGAGAAGGTGCCCCATCGACGGCCTGTTCATCTGCCCCTGGTGGCGTCGAGCCAGAGCTTGAGCCGATGATCTCCGTCATGCAGCAGGTGAAGGAGACGCTGGTGCCGGTGGAGCCATCGACGGGCTTCAAAGATGCCCTGGGAGAGAAGTTGATCGTCGCCTGGCACGATCAGAAGCGCCGCGAACGAGTGCAGAGCGCGCAAAGGAGAGGGTTCTTCCTGCGTGCCGCTGCCGTGGGTTCCTTTGTGTCTGTGGCAGCCCTCGTTGCAATGGCAGCTCGCTCACGTCGCAGCACGCCCGCCAGGGCACATTAAAGGCTTCCCCCGAATAGGATAACCCCAATCCCGCACGCCAATCTCAGCGCTGCATTACTGCAAAACCGGTTGGAATACCATCAAGACCGAACTGTCGCGCCACTGCGACTCACGGCGCTGCGCTGGCGTCCGAACTGGACGGCAGCAACTCCCGATGCCGTGCGGCGACTGCCTCTGCCCGCCGCTTGATGCCGAGCATGCATTTGCGCATCATCACGATGTCGCCCACGTCCAGGAGGAGAAGAAAGATGATCGACGGCGATGTCCAATTGTAGCGAATGCGGACCCGGGTTAGCAAGCGCGTATGCCGCTCATCTATCTCGTACATCTCCCAGGCCCAGGTGGTCTCGTCTTTCACTGCCCACAGCATCGACCTGTTGGGCTCGATGGCCTAGACCGTGAAGCCCAGTTTCCTATCAGGGCTCATCGGTATCAGATCGCCGACCTCCAAGTGCTGTAGCTCGGGGATGATCCTTTCTGCGCTGGGGGTGCCCAGGTTGTCGATCCAGTCGTAGCTGTACCACCCTGCCCGTCGGCATCCGATCTGGAGGAGCCAGGGCCAGATTTCGTTGGGTCGAGCCTGGATTGTCACGGCACGCGTTGCCACGAATGTGGGCCGCTGCACTATGTCGTCGCCGGGCATTGAGCGGGCAAGCTCAGCGTCGGTGGCGCCCCACCTGAGTTGCCAGGGTCGGATCACGCGCAAATACAGGGGAAGAGTCACTATTCCTGCTGCGGCCAGAAGGCCACAGATTCTGAAGATTGACGAATGCTTAGCCAATTCTTCTACCCTCCATAGTACCAATGACGACCTCTCAGGCCAGGCGGTGCGAGAGGGCGAGGATCGAGTTGGACGAACCGACCGTCGCTAGAGCGACGAAGGCAGCTCGATCGCCCGAAATGAGCAGTAAATTGTAAAACGTGAAACATTATTGCTTCACGATGGCTTCATAGATGGACTGGAGCTGTTCCTCGTCGTAGAAGTAGATCACTAGCTTGCCGCCTTTGCGGCTGCGCAGGAGGCTGACCTTCGTTCCCAGGGTGGTGCGG
>JAMDCE010000413.1 GCA_023489135.1 Chloroflexota bacterium | reverse complement strand
GGCTTTGGAAATATCGGGACATCGGCGTAGGTCTCGTGGTATATTTGTTGAGTAAGCGAAGGTAACTTTCCCAAGGAAAAACACTTGCGCATAGGCATCGATTACACAGCAGCGATCAAACAGCACGGTGGCATCGGTAGGTTCGTGCGCGGGCTGATCGATGGCCTGGCCGACGTGGATCAGGACAACGAGTATGTGCTCGTCTACTTCCGGCGGGGTGAAGGAATGGTCAACATCCCCGTTCCTCAAAGAACGAACTTTCGCGAGCGCCAGATACCGATACCCGACCGCGTTATGGCCATCCTGTGGCACCGGTTTTCACTGCCCATACCCGTGGACTTAGCGACGGGCCAGGTCGACGTTTTTCACGCTCCCGATTTCGTTCTGCCTCCCCTGAGGCACGGGGCGTCGGTGCTGACGGTCCACGACCTTTCCTTTCTGCTTCACCCCGAATGCCACGAAGACAGCCTGAACTCGTACCTCGAAAAGGCCGTCCCGCATTCGGTCGCCAGGGCCGATTTCATAACCGCGGACTCCCTCAATACCCGGAAGGAGCTCATCTGTCTTATGGATGCGGACCCGGATCGAGTGGAGGTCGTATACGGCGGTGTGGAAGAGCGCTTTCGCCCGATGAACGCCGAAGGAGAGCTCCTGTCGGCAACCAGGAGAAGACTCGGCATCGACTACCCATTCATATTGAACGTAGGAGTGATCGAGCCGCGCAAGAACCTGGTAACCCTCGTCCAGGCTTACGAGCGTTTGAAATCGCGGCTGGGCTTCCGCCATAAACTGCTGATCGCGGGAGGCAAGGGATGGCTCTGGGATGATGTCTTCCGGAAAGTGCGTGATCTGAATCTCGACGACGATGTGGTTTTTGCCGGCTATGTACCGGAGGCAGACCTTCCCGCCCTTTACAATCTGGCCGACCTGTTCGTGTACCCGTCCTTATACGAAGGTTTCGGCTTGCCGGTCGCAGAGGCTATGGCCTGTGGCACGCCGGTGGTTACCTCTAACACCTCGTCTCTTCCGGAGATCGTAGGGGAGGCCGGCCTGATGGTGGCCCCGACCGAGGTCGAGGCCCTGGCCGACTCCATTGAACGCGCCCTGACCGATGCCGCGCTGCGAGACCGAATGAGGGTCGCCGGGTTGGCGCAGTCGGCAAAGTTCACCTGGCAGAAGGCGGCGAAGTCCCTGGTCGGCGTGTACCAAAAAGCGGCGGCCCACGGCCACAACTGACCGGGCAATGCGCACCTTTGAGCCTATCCGATAACCCTCACCTGTCGGATGGGCGCTCAGTGGATTGGATGGAGAGGCATCTTTGCGGCGATTCAGTGTAAGAGCAAAGTTACTCGCAAGCTTCACACTGGTTCTGCTCCCCGTACTGGGTCTGCTGATCTACGGCTATCGCGAGGCGAACGAACAACGAGTCGAAACCATTCTCGATAATCAGATGCAGACCGCTCAGGCCGTCGCGGCTTTAGTAGATGCCAACTTCGACGAAGCCTTCGCCCTCGCGTGGGCGCTAACCAATGACCCTCTTGTGTATACTCTTGACCCATCCCGGCTGGATCCACACCTCGAGCGGCTGGCTCCCTATTATCCTCAATATGAGACCATCAGTATCGTCAATACGGAGGGAGACAACGTGGGCTCATCGCTGCCCTTTACTCCCGACGTTCAACGCTTGAGAATCGCGACGGACCGGCCCTACTTCCAGCAGTTGATGGCTACGGGAGAGCCGGTGATTTCACCGGTCCTGGTTTCGCGAAGAACCTTCAGGCCAACGATCATCGTGGTCGTGCCCCTTCGCGCCGAACAGGGCAAGACAATTGGCGCCGTCCTGATAACGCTATATTTGGAGGCGTTGTCACACAGACTTGAGGGCGTGGCGCTTAGACCGGAGCAGAACATACTTCTGGCCGACAATACCGGGACCATGGCATTCCACACCGGCTTGCCAGAACTGCCGTGGGAGGAGCGGAATCTCGGCGAATTCGAACCTGTCAAAGAGGCCTTGAAGGGCAGGCCAACCGAGGTCAGGCATTTCGCCTCGCCTCTTCTTGGCGAAGCCCGTATCGGCGCTTTTACTCCTACGCCCAAATACGGATGGGTGGTGGGAGTTACCGTACGGGAGGACGCGGCCCTGGCTCCAGTCATAACCGCCTTGAGAGACCAATTGCTGGGCTTTGGGGCAATCGCCATCTTGACCCTGGGCTTAGCCCTCGCCTCTTCCCGCAGGCTGCTTCAGCCAATTCGGCGTCTGACCGACCAGGCCCGGGCCTTGGGACTAGGGGACCTGAGCCGGCGCGTGGCCATCGAGACCGGCGACGAGATGGAGGTGCTGGGAATAACCTTTAATCATATGGCGGAACGTCTCGAGAGGACATTGACCGACCTTCGGGCGGTGCTCGACGCCACCGAAAGCGGCATCCTTATGTACGACCGCGATTCCGTCATTCGCCTGCTCAATCGGCGAATGACCGATTGGTTTGACCTCGACCCCGCGCAGGTCATCGGGCAGCCATTCAATGTGGTTTGTCGAGATTTCGTCGCACCGAAGTTGGACCAGCCAGCGAAACTGCTCGCCCGCCTTGACTGGCTTGTCGCACACCCAGAGGAAACAATCCTGGAAGAAATCGAGATGGTCAGGCCGGAATACCGCGTCTTACGGCTCTACGTTGGTCCGGTCCGCGCCAACGGTGAACGCATCGGCTACATTGATGTCTTCACCGATATCACGGAGCTTCGCCGCCGAGAGGAAGAACGGCAAGCGCTCGGCCAAATCGCCGAGGCGCTGGTGGGGGAACTGGAGCTGGAGCGCGTTGCCGATGTCGTCGTCGAACAGGCGCAGCGCGTCTTCAGAACCAAAACGGCTGAGCTGTTCCTGGCAGATCCGCAGCGTGAAGAGCTGCGATTGATAGCCCATCGGGGCCTAAGCGCACGGACCGTCGCCGAGATCAGCATCGCGCCGTTTCGCGCAACCTTGCTGTCGGCCCTGGCAGCGCGCACAGGCGAGCTCCAGACGGTCTGCGATAGCACGACCCTTGGCCCTGAGCTGGCCCTTGCTCGCCGGCTAGCCGAGCGAGAGGGGCAGCGAAGTATGTTCTCGCAGCCCCTTTTCGCCAGGGGACGCCTGGTCGGCGTGGTGACCCTCGCTCCAAAGTAGCCGGGGGTCCCGGCCGGAAAGGGCTCGTAGAACGGCTCGAAGACGTAGCGTTGGCGCTCCTTGGGGATCCCCA
>JAMDCE010000302.1 GCA_023489135.1 Chloroflexota bacterium | reverse complement strand
AGCATCCTGGTCCAGGGGCAGCGTCGAGTGCGCCTTCACGATCTGACCCAGACCGAGCCCTTCATCAGGGCCAAGGTGTCTCCCGTCGAGGAACAGGTGGAGAAGTCTACGGCCATCGAGGCCCTCATGCGAGCGGTCCTGGTTCTCTTCGAGAAGTGTGTCAAGCTGAGCCGCACGTTGTCGGATGATGCTTACGTGGCCGCGATGAACGTCGACGACCCCGGTTGGATGGCCGACCTGGTGGCTTCGTCGCTGGATCTCTCGGTTCCCCAGCGGCAGGAGCTGCTCGAGGTCACCAGCGCCACCGAGCGTCTTCAAAAGGTCAATATCTTGCTGGCCAAGGAACTGGATGTCCTGGAGCTGGAGAATAAGATTCACACCGAGGTGCAGCAGGAAGTCGACAAGACTCAGCGCGAGTACTTCATGCGCGAGCAAATCAAGGCCATTCAGAAAGAGCTGGGCGAAGCTGACGCGCACTCGCGAGATGCGAACGAGCTGCGCGAAAAAATAGCGGCCGCGGGGCTGCCGGCAGAGGTCGCCAAGAAGGCCGAGGAGGAGCTGAACCGCCTGGTTATGATGCCCTCAGCCAGTCCCGAGGTGGCCGTGATTCGCACCTACCTCGATTGGCTGGCCAATCTCCCCTGGAACCGGCAGACGGAAGACGATCTGGACATAAAGCGTGCGGCCGCTGTTCTCGAGCAGAATCATTATGGTCTGCCCAAGGTCAAGGAGCGCATCCTCGAATATATGGCCGTGCGCAAGCTGGCACAGGACAAGATGCGCAGCCCCATAATGTGCTTCGTGGGACCCCCAGGCGTGGGCAAGACCTCGCTGGGGAAATCGATAGCCCAGGCCCTTCAAAGGAGCTTTGTCAGGATCAGCTTGGGAGGCATTCGTGATGAGGCGGAGATCCGGGGACACCGCCGAACCTACGTTGGGGCCCTTCCCGGGCGAATTATCCAGGCCATGCGCGATGCCAAGACCTTGAATCCTGTGTTCATGATGGACGAAATCGACAAGGTCGGGGTCGACTTCAGAGGCGATCCTTCGGCTGCGCTGCTCGAGGTGCTGGACCCGGAGCAAAACCACGCTTTCAGCGATCATTATCTCGACGTTCCGTACAATCTTTCGAAGGTAATGTTCATCACCACGGCGAACATCTTGGACCCGGTTCCGCCCGCGCTGCGCGACCGACTTGAGGTTATCGAGCTGCCGGGATACGTGGAAGAAGAGAAGCTTCAGATCGCCAAGCGCTTCCTCGTGTCGCGCCAGATCGGGGAGCACGGCATCCCGTCAGACTCTCTACGCTTTTCCGACGGGGCCATCAGGCTGCTGATTCGAGGTTACACTCACGAAGCCGGCGTCCGGAACCTGGAGCGAGAAATGGCTTCCATCTGCCGGAAGGTAGCCAAGTCCGTCGCTTCGAACCGCAAGGCGCCTTCCATTATCTCCAGGGGCGCTCTGGCCAAGTACCTGGGTCCTCCAAAGTTTTTCTGGGGAATGGCCGAGGACAACGACGAGATCGGGGTGGCTACCGGGGTCTATTGGACGGAGGCGGGAGGAGATCTGGCTACCGTCGAGGCCACCTTGATGGACGGCAAAGGCAACCTTATCCTTACCGGCCAGTTGGGCGACGTGATGAAAGAATCGGCTACGGCGGCGATGAGCTACACCCGGGCCAAAGCCAAGGACATCGGAGTGGACGTAAAGTTCTACGAGACTTTCGACGTTCACATTCACCTGCCCGCCGGAGCGATCCCGAAGGACGGCCCCTCGGCGGGGATCACGATGGCTACCGCCCTTATCTCGGCGCTCACCCGCCGGGCGGTGAGAAGAGAAGTGGCTATGACCGGCGAGATCACCCTTCGCGGCCGTGTCCTTCCTGTAGGTGGATTGAAAGAAAAGGTGCTAGCCGCGCATCGGGCGGGTATCAAGACCTTCATCCTGCCGAAGCGCAACGAAAAAGATACCGGGGAGATACCGGCCGACGTGAAACGCGAGATGAACTTCGTTTTCGTCGAGCGTATGGACGAGGTCTTGAGCCACGCGCTCAATTAGGGCTTCGTTCGTTATATCTAGTGCTCACCTGTCAACGTAACGCGGGGGCTTGTCCCTCTTGATCCAACCACAATGCTGCCAAGGGCACGACCCTCACCCCAACCCTCTCCCAGAGGGAGAGGGGGAACCGAGGCCGCGTCCGCGCAGCCGCCATCGGGCTGAGGTAAGGGGCCGTAGGGTCGGACGTCTCTGTCCGCCCCAAGGGTGGGGAGGGGACGTATCACCTCTCCCTCTGGGAGAGGTCGGCCGAAGGCCGGGTGAGGGCGCGACCAGTTGGGGATTCCGAATAGGTTGGACGTGGGCTTGTCCCCCGCTGGGGTACGGGTGGCCCGATGCGTCGGACCGCACCATAGGAGAGGGGTATCGGATAGGGTCTTAGTATTATGGTAAGTGGTGCAACAAAGTTCCCTTTCCCTCTAGTAGAGGGAGAGGGCTAGGGTGAGGGTGTTGGTGGATAGGAGTGTTTCGCAGAATTCACTGACCTGCAAATCACAATGAGGACAAATTTCTTGAACTTGAGCGATCTTGTCGCACCCTTAAGGCTCACGTGTGTAAGATGGCTTTTCTTGTCGATTATTGTTCTACTGTTTCTTTCTATGAGCGCCTGCGGCTCATCCGGACTACTGTCGAAGGTTGGCCCTCTATCCCTTCGAGTTACTCCGAACGGCGATGGCCTGGACGATATCGCCTACGTTAGTTACACCATCGGCTCTCGTGCCGAGGTGACCGTAAGGCTTACCGGGCCCGACGGGAGGGAGCACCTGCTGCGGGACAGGGTTCTTCGCGCCGCGGACTCGTACCGCATCGCCTTCGACGGGTCTGTTGGAGAGGGTGGCACGGAGAACCGGCAGGTGCTCCCGGACGGACAATACAGGATGACTATCGAGGCCGTGGATCTTCAGGGCCGGCGGAGCAGCGCGGACGTGGATGTGCTGATCCAGGATTCCGATCCGGTCCCCCTCGAAGTTAGCGATGTGGTGGTCCAGCCTCAGACAATCTCACCCAACCAGGATGGCGAAACCGATGAAGCCTTCTTTTCATACCGTCTTTCCAAGAAGGCCACCGTCGAGGTATCCGTGACCGATGAGGAGGGACGCTTCCACTTACTTGACCCGCGAAAAGAGCGCGAAGGAGCGCTTCAGCCATTCGAATGGAACGGCACCGAGAACGGAGGCAAGCTGCTGCCGGATGGCGACTACACCTACCACATCCGCGCCTGGGACAAATCCGGTAATGTTACCGAAGCGACGGGTCAAGTTACCCTGGACAAGGGAGGAACCCCGCGACTGGAAATCGTCGACGCCAGGTTTACGCCCACTTCCATTCCCCTGGGCGGAGTGGTGAAGGTTCGAATCAAGATCAAGAACGTCGGCGATGTAGCGGTGAAGAGCGACCCCGAGGGGGGGGTAGGCCCCTTGCCGGGGACGGCCTACACGACCGAACTCAACTTCGCTCACTGGAGGGATCAGGAGGGGAAACCGCTTTACTACGAGCGCCCGGGCACCTGGCGCGTGGGCGTTTCCTGGACCAACGCCCCTACCCCACCGCCGTTCCCGGTCCGCTGGAGCCTGGGCAAGGATCTCCAACCCGGTGAGGAGGTTGAGGTGACCGGCGAGATTCAGGTGCGGCAAAAGACCCGCGAGATGTACTTCTGGACCACGCTGGTGCAGGAGGGAGTGGGCTACGTCGGCGGAAACAAGGGACAAACCCTGGTGGTCGTCAGCTACTAGGTTGGCCCGATGCTAGATATCTCCGTAGTGATCGTCAGCTTCAATACCCGCGATTTGCTCCTCCAGTGCCTGCGCTCGGTTTTCGATGGGTCCGCTTCTTTGGGAATGGAGGTCTGGGTGGTTGACAACGCCTCCACGGACGGCAGCGCCCAGGCCGTCCGCGAGCTATGCCCCGAGGTGCGGCTCATACCCAATGACCAGAACCAGGGCTTCGCCGCGGCTAGCAATCAGGCGATGCGTCAGTGCAGCGGCCGCTACGTCCTTCTGCTCAACCCGGACACCATCGTGCTAGAAGACGCCCTGCGCCGGCTCGTTGATTTCTTGGATGAACACCCCCGCGTGGGCATCGCCGGCGGCCGGCTGGTCTACCCTGATGGGTCGTTTCAGCACTCCGCTTTTCATTTCCCAACCCTGGCCATGGCCTTACTGGACTTCTTCCCGATCAACCATCGCCTGATCAACTCTCGTCTCAACGGCCGATATCCTGCCGGTGCTTACGACCGGCCTTTTCCGATCGACCATCCCCTCGGCGCGAACTTGCTCGCCCGCAGGGAGGTTCTGGAGCAGGTGGGCCTGCTGGACGAGAATTTCTTCATGTATTGCGAGGAGATCGATTTCTGCCTGCGGACGAAGCTACGAGGATGGGATATCTATTGCGTGCCCTCGGCCAAAATCGTTCACTATAGCGGTCAGAGCACCCGGCAGTTCCACGCCCAGATGCTGATCGAGCTTTATCGCAGTCGCTACCGGCTCTTCCGCAAGCACTATGGCCTTCTGTACAACGCGGGCGCGCGGGCGATCATTCGTCTGGGGGTCTTGAGAGAGGTGGTGCGCAGCCGGCTTCAGGCTCGACGCCGGGAGATCACCAATCAGGAGTTATCCGAGAGAACGAGCGCCTACTGGGAGATTTTCAGGATGTGAGTAATTCTGTAAGGGCGACCGCCGATCGCCCTTGCGACGTCTTCGAGAAGCGAGCGTGAGCAAGATAACCTTCGCCGTCATAACCAAGAACGAGGAACAGAGAATAGCGGGCTGCCTGGAGCGGGCAGCATGGGCCGACGAGATTCTGGTCCTGGATTCCTGCAGCGCCGATCGGACCGTCGAAATCGCTCGCCGCTTCACCGACCGAGTCTTTCAGAACGAGTTCGTGAGCTTCCCCCATCAGCGCAACCGCGCCCTCGACCTCGCCACCGGCGATTGGGTGCTCTTCGTAGATGCCGACGAGCGCGTGACCCCCGAGCTGGCCGAGGACGTCGTGCGCGTCACGGGGGGTGGGGGACTGGGCGAATCCATCGCTGGCTACTGGATTCCCCGCCAGAACATCATCTGGGGCAAATGGATCCGCCACGGCGGCTGGTACCCGGACCACCAGCTCCGTCTCCTCCGCCGTGACAAGAGCCGCTACGACGAGAACCGCCGGGTGCACGAGCTGGTGGTGCTTGAGGGAGGCGAAGGACACCTGACCAACACCTTCGTCCACTATAACTACGATTCTATCGGCCAGTTCCTGAACAAGCAAAGCTACTACTGCGAATTCGAGTCGCGCACACTGTTCGAGAGAGGTGTCAGCCCCAGGCCCTGGGCGCCGCCACTTCAGGCCATGCGTGCCATCAAACGGCGTCTCTGGGACCTGCAGGGGTACCGGGATGGGGGGCACGGGCTGCTGTTGAGCATTCTATTGGGGTATTACGAGTTCGTGGTGTATGCTAAGCTGCTCCAAATGCAGTCCGGTTAGCGCACCAGATACAACACCATCCCCACCGCCAGCACCGCCGTTTGCGGCGCCACCACCATCCTGAGCACCCGTCCGAAATCGGCCCTGAAATGCTGTACCGTGAGCACCAGGCACAGGTGGGCCGGCGAGGTCATCACCCCGGCGAACCCACTGGCAAAGGCGAAGGCCATCAGACGCGGGTCAGCAGCGGTCCCGGCGCCCAGGGTGACGACGATGGGGAAGGTGATGGCTACTGTCGCCTGGCTGGCTCCTGAGATCAGTCCCACGATGAAGGGAAGGGCGAACACCACGGCGATTACCGGAATGCCGGCCTCGGCGAAGAAGGCGGGAAGAGCCTCCACCGCCCCACTGGTGGCGATCACCTCCTTGAAGATCACGATGCCACAGGCCAGCAGGAGGGTGTTCCAGGAAAACGCCTCCCGCATCAAGCCCAATATCTGCCTCGGGGTGAACCGGTGCACCAAAAGCACGCCCGCCAGGGCCACGAAAAGCGCGATTGACACGCTAGTCTTCAGCACCAGCACGAAAAACATCACCACTATAATCGGCGCCAGCCCGAAGGACAGATTCACGAGGAGTGTTCGCTGCCCGTGTGTGGTCGTGGGCGCTATCTCCCCTTTAGCAAGACTCCGGAAAGCGATGGGAATCCCGACGAGCATGGCGGCGAGTGAGAGCGGGACCTGGGCGGCGACTATGGTCGAAATCGGGAGGTTTTGAATCTGGGAGGTAAGGATGATGGCGGGGTACAAGGGGAGGATGTATTCCCAGAGGTGCCGGTACCAATAATTGATGAAGCTTTTCATTTCGGCCGTGATCTCCAGGCCCCGACTGGCCTCCTCGACCATCGGGGCCGAAAAAACCGCTCCCCCGACCGAAGGCAGCAGTCCAATGAAGGCGGGCAGCACCGCCATGGCTATCCTTTGATCTTTCGCCAGCGCCATCACCGACTGAACCATACGCTGCATGAGCAACGTCTTGCGCATCGTGCACTCTAGAAAGAGGATAAGCATCAACGAGACGACCAGATCCACACTGGTCGGGCTGAAGAGGCCTCGCCACAGCGCTCCCCCGAAGGTATTCAGGCTCAGCTGGAACAGCAGTCCGAGAGCAATACAGGCCACGAGCATGGTGATGCCTATGCCGATCTTGCGCCGCAGCAGGAGCAGCATGAACACGAAGACGATAACGATTTTGATGAAGGCGATCAAAAGCCTTAGCCTCCTCCGGAGGTCGCGCTCAAGAAGGTATCAAGCACCGAGTCGAAGCGGTCGACTTGTTCGAGCATAACCATGTGGCCGGCGCCCTCGATTATCTCCAGGTGTGAGCCGGGGATGTTGGCCTTGAGGTATTCGCTGTACTTGACCGGCGTCATGAAGTCGTCTCGTCCCACGACTATGAGCGTCGGCAAACGTATTTCTCCCAGCCTCTGCATCACGTCAAACCTGTCGCAGGCCGCCAGGTCGTCGTACAGGACCCGTGCCGGGACCTTGCGGCTCTCGGACATTGCTTTGTCCACAATCGGTTCCGGCGCATTCCGGGAAAAAATGTATCCGGCCATATCGCCGAGCGCCTTGTCGTGATCGGTCAGAATGGATTCAAGGAACGAGGGCAGGACTCGCAGCCTGGCCCCGGTGCCCACCAGCACCAGCGACCCGAGGGCCGGGGGGCGGTCGAGGGCTGCCTGAAGAGCAACGGCACCTCCCAACGAGTGGCCCACCAGTGCGGGTCGGTTCAATTGCAGGCGCTCTATTTCCGAAAGAACGTAGCCGGCCATGTCGCCTATTTCCTTCAGCGTCTCGCCCCGGTTCCGCCCGTGTCCCGGGAGGTCCAGCGCGACCACGTTGTACCTCTTTGAGAAGTACCGTGACTGGTACGCCCACTGGGCACCGTTGCCCCCGGATCCGTGAATGAAAACGATGCTGCTCGTGTCAGGCCCCCTCTCAGGCATAAGCCACACTCCTCGATCTCCGGTAGTAATTCACTCTGTGACGACGGGACGAGGATGCTATTCACCGCAAAGAGCGCAAAGGACGCAAAGTCTCATCAGAATCTTTGCGCTCTTTGCGGTGTAAACCGGTCTTCTCCGATGTCTTATTCATCTCTGCGCCTCCGCGGTGGATCCCCACCCCGGTCGCACTACCGACGTGAGGTTACGGTCACTCAGAACGAGCTTCACTCTGGCCATTTCGGCTCTTGACCACCATCACGGAGGCCTCGGCTCGGGCCACTACCTCCTCCGCGATGGGGCCGAAGAGGTAGTGGTCGTCGACTTCCGGCCGCTCGGTTGCGCCCATAATTACCAGCTCGTGCTTCTTCGCCTCGCCTACGATCGCCGCGGCTACCGAATCAGACCGCAGGTTGATCAGCCGCGCGCGGCAGACCTCCTGGCAATGGCTGGCGAACTTGGCGAAGGCTTCTTCCCCGTGCGTGCCCTCCGGGCTATCGTCTTCAGGATGCACGTGAAGCACCGTCACTGCCGATTCAAACTTAACAGATATCGAAATGGCCAGCTTCAGCGCCAGCTCCGCGTGACGGCCCCCTCGCGCCGGTAGCAGTATCCTTTGTACCCGATCGATTCCCCTCTGCTTGACGACGGCGATATCGCACGGTGGGGCTTTGACGATTTCTTCGATGGTCTCGCCGAAGAGTCTGTCATCCTGCTTAGCCTCGCCGTGCCAGCCCATTAGCATCAGGTCGATGTTCTCCTCCAATACTTCGTCCCGGATTCCCTGCCAGGCGCGTCGCGCGATCCTGACCACCGTTCTGATGTCGACGTTTTCCGCCTGCCCTATGTCCAAGACCCTCTGAAGCAGGCGCCTTTGCTGGCGAGCCAGCACCGCGCCCTCGGACATGCTTTCGTGCTCCGGAATTTCCACCACGCCGAGCGCCACCGCCTCGCCCGTTCCTCCGTAAATGATGCCCGAGGCGATGCGAATCAGGTCGGGTGCGGTATTGGGGTTGGCCAGAGGTACCAGAATCTTCATAGATCGAACCGAGAGGCGAGATAGGGTTTGAGCTTTTCATATTCCCGGGCCTGAAACTCCAGGGCCTGTTCGGCATCCTCTGCCGACGAGTCCACTTGTTCCGCTACGAACGCCGCCACCCGCGCGAAGTAGATCGGCGTCAGCGAATTGAGCATTTGCACCTTGGCAAAGCTTTCGACTGTCTCGTAGGCGTACAAGAAATCGTACACGCACTTGACCCATAACTCGATGGGAAAGCGGAACCCGGCCACGTTTTGCCCTGCCAGCTCCTGCAGTTCCAGAATTCTCTGCGCCGGAAGTATGGCTTGCCACACCGGTAGGTTAACCACGATCCCCTCGCGGAAAAGCTCGATCAGGCGACCCAGATCTACCTCAATTGGCGGAGGGTCTGCCAGGCGTTCCATTCCATAGACCGGCAACGCGCGACTGGTGCGGACCTGCATCCAGTTGTCTTTGAAGGAGTGGGCCAGACTGAACAAGGTGCCGATGACCTGCCGGAACATTGGCCCGAGATCGGCGCCGGGGTCCTTGGCGTCGTGAATCTTTGCTCCCAGATTTGCCTGGCAGATGGCGAATCCTTCGTTGAGAGCCAGGGTGGTCATCCAAATATCTATGCCGAACCGGGCCACGTCTTCGCTCCAAAGGGGGCTGTCGAGGTAGGCCGCGATTAGATCGCTCGATATGCCGAAGTCTCCGCCGATGGGCTGGCGCACTCTTTTTCCGTAAAGCGCCCTGGTCAGTGGATAGGCCACCATATTGGTGATGGTGCCATCGTACTTGTGGCGGGAGTACAAGGGCGCCACGAAGTCGAAGCCGCCTTTAATAATGGGCCCGGCCAGCAGCTCGATCCACTCCGGCACGATGCTGCGCAAATCGGAATCCACCACCACGCACGCTTTCACCCCTAATCTGCGCGCGATTTCGAAGATGGCGCGGAACGCCGAGCCCTTGCCCGGGACCCCTTGGTAAGTCAGCGACACCCTTTGCAGCCGGTGCGCCGGCTTAACCAGAATGATTTCCTCGACGTAATCGGGTGATTCGGTGCTCAGCACCAGTTCTCGCGTGCTGTCGGGCGATCCGCCATCCGAGTTCACCAGCACGGGCTTGTGATCGGGGAAGTATTGAACCAGCCCCGCTGTGGCGGCTTTCACCACGTGTGGAATGGTTGTTGCATTCTTGTAGCTGGGGATGCCGACCATAATGTCGGCTTGCCCTATGCGCTGGACCTGCTCGATCACAGGTTCGCTCAAGACCGAATCAATTAACATTTTCAGGCGCTCCGAATCCAGCCGGTGGCCCCCACCCGAGGGTCCCGGCTAAGGTTAACAAAGGCCAAAAGGTGTTGTCAAGCTGGGTTTAGTCAACCTTGTAACCCCGCAGTTGTTGGATTATAATTAAATCCACTCTTTGGGAAAGGAGGTGGTAGGTCGTGAGGCAAGAAGTTGAGAAAGCCCTGGACGAGATCCGGCCATCGCTTCAGGCCGATGGCGGTAACATAGAGCTAATAGACGTCGATGAGGCAGAGGGAGTGGTCAAGGTTCGACTGGTAGGAGCCTGCGCCGGCTGCCCGATGTCGGCAATGACTATGCGCAACGGGGTAGAGAGAATCCTGAAGAGCCGAGTTCCCCAGGTGACTCGGGTCGACGCGGTGATGTAGAAGTCAAGCGACTTCCCCTGCTAGCACCAAATTTCCAACAACTCTGAAGAAAGGTCCCCTTTGAGATGCGAGTGGAGGACGTTCAGTTGGACTTCGCCAAGATGGGCGGTCTTGTTCCGGCGATTGTTCAGGATTGGCGAACCAAACAGGTTCTAATGCTGGGGTTTATGAACGAAGCCGCCTGGGAAAAGACGCTCCGGACCGGGCTGGTCACGTTTTGGAGTAGAACCAGGGATACCCTTTGGACCAAAGGCGAAACCTCCGGAAACCATCTGGCAGTCAAGAAGATGTGGATCGACTGCGATACCGATACCTTGTTGGTCGAAGTCGAGCCCAAAGGCCCTACCTGCCATACCGGCGCCAATTCGTGCTTTTTTGAGGAGCTAACCCATGCTTGATCTGGTCTTGCCCAAGGGCAGCCTCGAACCGCAGACGATGAAGCTATTTGAGGAGGCCGATCTGCCCGTCAAACGAGGGGGCGGCCGTGAATACAACGCGACCATCGACGACCCCAGGATCGGGCAGGTGAAGGTGCTGCGTCCTCAGGAGATCCCTATCTACGTGCAGCAAGGCTACTTCGACCTCGGGATCACCGGCCTGGACTGGATCAGGGAGACCGGCAGCGATGTAGTGGACATAATGAATCTGGCTTACAACAAGACGGGCGTTGGCGCGCCGGTCAAGATAGTTCTGGCGGTGGCTCAGGAGAGCGGGATAACCAACCCCGAACAGATAGAATCCGGCTGCCGGGTCTCGACCGAGTACCCTCGACTCACCACCGAGTACTTCGAGCGTCTAGGCATTCCGGTGCAGATAATGCTTTCCTATGGGGCTACCGAGGCCAAGGTCCCGGAGATCGCCGATGCCATCATCGACGTGACCGAGACCGGTGCAACCTTGATCAAGCACGGCATGCGGATAATCGACGTGGTATTATCATCGACCACGCGTCTGATCGCCAACAAGCGGTCTTACGAAGATTCTCAGAAGCGCCAGGAAATCGAGGAGATAACCACGCTGCTGGGTGGGGTCCTGGCGGCGCGGGGAAAGGTTCTCATCAAGCTGAACGTTTCCGAAGATAACCTGGAGTCCGTCGTGTCGATTCTTCCGGCCATGAAGGCGCCCACGGTCTCCCGTCTCTTCAATACCACCTTCTACGCTGTAGAAACTGTGGTGGTTAAGTCGGAGATCAACCTCCTCATCCCGGAGCTGAAGAAGCGCGGCGCCGAGGACATCCTCGAGATCCCGATGCTCAAGATTGTCCAGTAGGAAAAATGGGCTATAGACCGCGGCAGTGCGCTCGTCTAGAATGCGCACTGCCGACGCAAGCCATAGCCCCTCTATACAATTGATCGAAGGCACATCGACGCCTTGCTTACAGGTCTCACTACTTCCTATGTTCGCCTTGAGGGTGCTTGCTGCGCAAAAAGGCTCTGAGGAGGGGTTGTCGAAGTGAGCCAGAAGCTTTGCCTCTGCCTCTATCTACCCGGTCTCCCATCGATCGCTGGGCGACGTCGTTTTTCCCGGCTCATCGCGTGCCTGGCAGCCGCCGTCGTCGTGGCCCTCCCGCCGGCGCAGGCTGTGGCCCAGTCCCACGTCTCCCAAGGCGCGGTAACAGTTGCTCCTGGCGACACCTTGAGCCAGATTGCCGATAGATTGGGGATCTCGACCGAGGCCCTGGTGCGCGCCAACGGGCTGGCTTCCGCCGATTTCATCAAGGTCGGGCAGCGCCTGGTCATTGCCGTGGAGGGCGCGCAACAGGCGAATACCCAGAACCCTGCTGCCGCCCCGTCGCCGTCCGGCGGCCAGGTGTATACGGTGCAGCCGGGCGATAACCTGATATCCATTGCCGGCCGGTACGGTGTATCGGTGGACTCCATCGTGACCTTGAATGGCCTGGTTAACCCGGATCGCATCTCGGCCGGGCAAACGCTGACCATACCCTCGGGTGCGTCGGATGCCGCCGATGCCAATCGCTCGGCCGCCATGGGTGGCAGCGATTCCGATCGCACAATTATCCAGCTTCCGGTTCCCTATCGCACTCAGTTTTCCGGTTCCCCTTACGAGGAGAGCGACTGTGGCCCGGCCACCCTGGGAATGCTCTTCGGCGCGTACGGCGTAGGCCTGCGCACGTCCAGCTTGCGACAGTGGGTGATGGAATCAACCGGGTACTGGGGTTACGATGGGGGTTCCGACTGGAAGTCCATGGTCTATGCCGCCAGGAAAGCCGGTTTCCAGGTAGATGGCCTGTATGGTCCATCTGGGGGTTATCGCAAGTGGAGCCAGGACGACATCGTTTCTCAATTGAGAGCGGGCAATCCGCCCGTGCTGCTGGTCCGCTACCGGGGGCTGCCGGGGCACGCCGGCTCTTCCTGGTGGGGGGATCATTACATCGTCATCATCGGCCTAACGGCGGGCGGCCAGTTCATCTACCATGACTCGGCCTTCAAGGGTGGCAGCGAGGGCGCCTACCGAGTTATCAGTCGCGACGGCCTCCAGCGCGCCTGGTCCAGCACGTCCGTGGGCATAGCCTATTCGGCCATGATCGTCAAGAAATAGGGCATTCCCGATCAACAACTGCACGCAAGGATTCCGGGAGAGCCGATTCTCACCGCAAAGAGCGCAAAGGGCGCAAAGACAGAAGATTTCTTTGCGCCCTTTGCGGTTAACAACGTCCCCGTATTACCGAAACTACGAAATTCCGCCCTAGAAGGCGGCCTTGGCCCTGCGGATCCCCTGCTCCTCTCGCAAGAAGTCGGAAACGATCTTGGCCAGCGCTCCGGCGGCCATAGCCACCTCGGCGGCGTTTTCCGCGTTCCTGATCAAGCCGCCTTCTTCGCCTTCGTGCTGGTCCTGGTGCGCTGCGCGAAGGGTGAGAGCCGTCCCTACCAGCAAACCGGCGGCCGCTTTGGAGTATCGCTTGGCGGTCTCTGCGCCCTCCTGAGTGAGAAGGGACTCAAAGCCCACGCCGCGCAATGCCTGTTTGCCGGCATCGCTGCTCAGAAACACGTCTACCAGCTTGGCGACGATGAACGATGACGCGAGGATAATCGCCATTCTGCGGACTGCCTTCATTGCATTCCTTCCTTGGGCTTAACGCCAGCCGATCCATCGGCGGAAGTTGCGCCACATTATAGTGAGGCTGAATCTCAGGTCGGTCCAGGGGTTGGTTTTCTTGCGGGGGAACTCGATAATCTCGCCGCGCCAACGTTTCTCGTAGCGCGGACGCCTTCTTTGGAAGCTCCTGAAGAACACCATGACAAACAACGCGACCGCTAACAGACTGACGAAGGGGGCGAGACGCGGGGCATACTCGCGCAGGGCGAATCCCAGGATGGTCATAGCGATGGCTGCCACCACGAGATTACTGCCGATGCGGAGATTCGATGCAAGATTCGATGCAATCGACATAGGCCGGACCGAGCAAAGCCTGTGTCGAGCTCGTGACCACAGGCTTGGGCTCCGCCGCATTGCTCGCCGACGGGCCTCGCCGTCGGCCGGGAAGTCCACTATCTTCTGGAGGATCTCTTCGATTTCCCGCTCGTATCGCTTCATGATTAGTGCTCCGTCAGCACTAATTGTATACCCAGTAGAGGCGGCAAATCAAGGGGTCTGCCTTAAGAGTTAGTGGCGAAGGGAACAAAAAAATAAAGACCGGGCACTACACAATCGCACTCGATTTTACCTCACCTCTCCGCTGTTAAGCGGTGATCCCTTTCGGCGTCTACCGACGCCCAGCCTCGCGCCCGGTCTTTATTTTTTTCCAATATACATCAGGAAGGCTATTATGTCAACGGTTTTTAACAGAATTTTAGCAATAACTACCAAAACTTTATCTTCCTGATATGGTGCCCTAGTGTTCGTTCGCACAAATCCCGCTCAGGCAGCTAAACGGCCTCCCCGCCCCCGAGGTGGAGGGGTGGGGCTCCTCGGCGGGGTAAGCCGTAGTTGTGAGCACGAACACTAGGCTTTGCCGATTCGATAGAGCTTGGTGCCGCAAACCGGGCACTCTCCCGAAGTGGCCGGCCGGCCGTTTTTCATGGTAGTGGGCTTGGGATTCTTCATCTCCCTCTTGGCCTTGCACTTCACGCAATAAGCTTCCATACTTTCCTCCCATCATCACCAAGAATTGTTGGAGTTGCCTATCGCAAGGTTGGCAACTTCGCGGGCACAATGATATCACTTGTGGCGAGTATGTCAACAGTTTTGGCCCAAAATACAAAAAGCCGGGCACGCCCGGCTTTTTTCATGCGGCTTCAGGGGGCTTTGTGGTTTCAGCGCTGCGCACTGATCCCCAACAGAGTTCGCGAGAAGCCAATACGGAACTAGCTGACCCTTCCGGCTAGTCGGACCTTGTCGTAGCACGAGCTACAGTATACCGGACGGTCTTTTCGGGGGAGAAAAGGAACAGTCGTGCTGGCGCCACAATCCGCGCAGATGACTTCGTGCATCTCCCGCGGAGCCGCACCAGATCGCTCGCGGCGTCTGGCTGAACGGCAAGTCGGGCAGCGCTGTGGCTCGTTCTGAAGTCCCTTTTCCTGGTAGAACCCTTGCTCGCCGGCGGTGAACACGAAGCTGACACCACAGTCGCGGCAGGCAAGGGTCTTGTCCCTCAGTTCCATAGCCTTACGGACCCTCCTGTTGATAGTTGGTCACAGTTTAGTCGGGGCTAGCGCCGCGCGTGAGGATTGCCAATTGCCCTGCAACGCTGGAGGGCGAGATCGCTGCTGACCGTGTTGGCCTAACCTGTACCACCGCGCGCAGTATACTCCAAGACCTAACAAAAAGCAATAGGCAAACAGCTTGACATAGGAGCGTGCTTCTTTTAGCTTAGTTGCTCCACAGATTAGACTTATTGCCGGCACTCGTGGTATGATGATGATTGTGCCAGGTTAGCGTGTTGAATGGACACTAATCGGTTTGTTAAGAGGGTTTAGATGGAATACGAGAAGACAGTGCTGGGAAACGGGCTCACCGTGGTCTCGTCGAACATGCCGTATACCAATTCAGTAAGCGTGGCCGTCTTCATCAGTGCTGGCTCCTGCTATGAGCCGAAGCCCATCAACGGCGTGTCTCACTTCATCGAGCACATGCTCTTCAAAGGGACGGAGAAGCGCCCTACAGCCAAAGACGTATCGGAGGCCATCGAGAGCATCGGCGGCGTCTTCAACGCCGAGACGGGCAAAGAGGTCACCGTCTACTGGACCAAGGTGGCTAAAACCCACTGGGGGCTTTCGGCAGACGTCCTGGCAGATATTATCCTTCACTCCAAGTTCGAGCCGAACGAGATCGAGAAAGAGCGTAAGGTCATCATCGAAGAGCTCAACATGCTCACCGACACGCCCCAGGACTGGGTTCACGTCTTGTTCGACGATACCATCTGGGGCGACCAGCCTATCGGACGAGATGTCGGCGGGACTCGTGATACCGTTTCGGCGGTAACTCGCGACGAAATGCTGGCGTACATGCAGCTCCGCTACGCCCCCAACAACACGGTGGTCAGCGTCGCCGGAGCGCTTACGCACGATGAGGTGGTCCGTGAGATCGATTCGCTTCTGGGTGCCTGGGTAACGGAGGGAGCGCCCGCAGTAGAAGGAACGGTTCAGGTCGCGGATGTTCCACAGGTCAGACTTCAACCCAAGCGCACCGAGCAGGCCCATCTGTGCCTGGGGTTCCCGGGTCTGTCTTATCACCACCCGGACCGCTTCAGTTTAGATCTGCTAAACGTAATAATGGGCGAGGGGATGAGCTCGCGCCTGTTCCTGGAGATTCGGGAGAAGCAGGGGCTGGCTTACGATGTCCACTCCTACGTGAATCACTACCGCGACGTCGGCTCGACGGTGGTCTACGCGGGGGTTGACCCTCGCCGCATCGACAAAGCCATTCAGGCCACCTTGCGGGAGATAGAGAAGATCAAGACGCATGTCCCCATCGAAGAGATAAGCAAAGCCAAGGAGTTCTGGAAAGGAAGATTGTTGCTGCGGCTTGAAGATACGCGCGCGGTCGCTTCGTGGATGGGCGGGCAGCAGCTCCTCCTCGGCCAGATTCTAACCTTAGACGGCGTGGTGCGGACCATAGATCAGATATCTGAGGACGGCCTGCTCCGCGTGGCCAACGAATCTTTCCCTCGCAATCAGGTCAATCTGGCGGTGATCGGTCCTTTCAACAAGCCGGATCGGTTTATCAAGCTTGTCCGCCAGTAATGCCAGAACACGGCTGGCACCTCGGGCAAAAGTGCGAGCTGCGGTTGCCGATAACCTGTCTCTCGATCAGCGCCGCGCAGCGCGGGCAGGGCTTCCCAGTTCTGCGATAGACGCTAAGCTTGAACTGGTGTCCTCCCGCGCGGCCAAAGGCATCCAGGTATGAATCGAAGGTCGTTCCCCGGTCCTTGATCCCACTGGCGAGAACGTGCTTGATGGCGTGGTAGAGGCGCTCGACTTCGTCTTCCGAAAGACTGCGCGCCGACCGAACGGGATTGATGCCCTA
>JAMDCE010000220.1 GCA_023489135.1 Chloroflexota bacterium | reverse complement strand
GAAGAAGAGCCACGCATTTGGGAGGCTTTCTCCGAGGGGCCTCGTAGATCCCTTCCCGGGTTCCGCCAGGCTCTGCCTAATCTGCGAAATCTGCGGATGGTTGCTGCGAAGGCCTGGCTCCAACTGACCTGAATCTGATCGTCTAGTGATATTCCCAGCGCCGCTGACAAACCCGTTTACGAAGAGGTCGAACAAAAGTGATAGAGAGATACTCTCATCCCGAGATGGCCGGGATCTGGACGACGGAGAATAAAATCGCCAAATGGCTGCAGATCGAGGTGGCCGTCTGCGAAGCATGGGCCAGGCGCGGTCAGATCCCCGAAGGCGCGCTGCCGAAGATACGAGCCGCCAGTTGCGATATCCAGCGCATGCAGGAACTGGAGGCCAAAACGGATCACGATGTCATCGCGTTCCTGCAGGCGACGGCTGAGACCGTCGGCGAGGATGCTCGCCACATTCATCTTGGCCTCACCAGTTCCGACATCGTCGACACCGGCCTATCCCTTCAGACGGTGGAAGCCATCGATCTGCTGATCCGAGACGTGCAGCAGCTTATCGAGGCCCTGGTGCCCCTGGCTCTAAAGCACAAGAACACGGTGACCATCGGACGCACTCACGGAGTGCACGCCGAGCCGACAACGTTCGGATTCAAGCTAGCCCTCTGGATCGACGAGATGCGGCGAAACTCGCAACGCTTGCACCAGGCCCGGGAGATAATGGCCGTAGGTAAGATATCTGGCGCCGTGGGGACTCACGCCAACGTTCCTCCGGACCTGGAGGAAGAGGTCTGCCGGAAACTCGGCCTGCAGGCGGCTCCGGTTTCAACGCAAATCATCCAAAGGGACCGCCACGCCCAGTTTATGACCACCCTGGCCATTGTGGCCTCTTCTCTGGAGAAGTTCGCCACGGAGATTCGCCACCTGCAGCGAACTGAGGTCCGCGAGGTGGAGGAACCGTTCGGGGCCGAGCAGCAAGGATCTTCGGCGATGCCCCATAAGCGCAACCCCATCCGCACGGAGCGGATCTGCGGGTTGGCCCGGGTTATCCGAGGCTTTGCCAGCACGTCGCTGGAGAACATTTCGCTCTGGCATGAGCGCGATATCAGCCATAGCTCGGCCGAGAGAATCATTTTCCCCGATGGTTGCATCCTGCTCGACTATATGTTACGATTATTCGTCGCCACGATAAAGGGTTTGCAGGTCTACCCCTCCCGTATGCTTCGCAACCTTGAATTAACCAGCGGCCTCATTTTTTCCCAGCGAGTTCTCTTGGCTCTGGTGGAGAAGGGGTTAGATAGGCAAGTCGCTTACAAGCTGGTGCAGCGGCTGTCGATGCAGGTGTGGCAAGAAGAGGCCGACTTCATCACGTTGCTCAAGAAGGACGACCAGATAGGCAAGTACCTCTCCCAGAGTGAGCTTGACCAACTCTTCGATCACACCTATCACCTGAAGCACATCGATGTGACCTTTCAGCGCTTGGGCCTGGTCGCATCCGTAGACGAGTAGGAGAGAGAAGTGGAGCCGCTGGTAACGACCAACCTCCCCGGAATCAAACCCTTTGGACGGGGCAAGGTTCGGGATACCTACGACCTCGGCGATAAGCTGCTCATCGTCGCCACCGATCGCATCTCGGCCTTCGATTGCATCCTGCCCACCGGCATCCCTGGTAAGGGGAAGGTCCTGACCCAGCTTTCGGCCTTCTGGTTCGGTCTCACTAGATCCATTGTTCCCAACCACCTTCTCACCACGGATCCCGCGGGATACCCGCCTGAATTACAGCAGTTCTCCGAGATCCTTTGGGGCCGTTCCATGCTGGTCAAGAAAGCGCAGCGGATCGACGTTGAATGCGTGGTGCGGGGCTACCTGGCCGGCTCAGCCTGGAGCGAATACCGCGAGCGCGGAATGGTCTGCGGAATGAAGTTGCCAGGCGGATTGAGGGAAAGCGAACGCCTGCCAGAGCCCATCTTCACACCGGCCACCAAGGCCGATGACGGCCATGATATGAACATAAGTGTGGAAGAGATGGCCGAACTCGTCGGATGGGCCTTGACCGAGGAAGTGATGGAGAAGAGCCTGGCCGTTTACCGCTTTGCCGACGCCTGCGCCAGCGAGCGTGCCATTATCCTGGCCGACACCAAAATGGAGTTCGGGCTGGTCGACGGCGGAGTGATCCTGATCGATGAACTGCTCACGCCGGATAGCTCGCGTTTCTGGGACGCCAAGGACTATCAGGTAGGACGGTCCCGAGCCAGCTTTGACAAGCAATTTGTTCGCGACTGGCTGCAGGCCAGTGGCTGGAATAAAGAACCTCCGGCGCCAGAACTTCCCGCTGATATCGTCAAGCGCACGATGGAGAAATATCGCGAGGTTTACCGTCGTTTTACCGGAGAATTTTGACCTCACGGAGAACCAGATGTGGTTAGCTAAAGTCTACGTAACCCTCAAGCCTGTAGTGAACGACCCTCAGGGGCTGGCCATCCTAGGCGGCCTTCACTCTCTGGGATTCGGCGCAGTCAGTAGCGTGAGGGCCGGCAAATTCTTACAGATCAGGTTGGAGGCGTCAGACCAACGGGACGCAGAACGGGTCGTTCAGGAAATGTGCGCCAAACTCCTGGCGAACCCAGTCATCGAAGACTACCGGTTCGAATTGGAGAAGGTCTAAGCAAGGTGAAATTCGGAGTTATTGTCTTTCCCGGCTCAAACGGGGATCACGACTGTTACCACACCATCAGGGATGTCCTCCACGAAGAGGTCTTCTACATCTGGCATAAGGATCTAGATCTCTCTCCCTACGATTGCCTCATTCTGCCTGGCGGGTTCTCCTACGGAGACTATCTCCGGGCCGGTGCCATCGCTCGGTTCTCCCCAGTGATGTCGGCGGTGGAAGATTTCGCCGCCAAAGGTAAGTTTGTCCTGGGTATCTGCAACGGCTTCCAAACCCTCACCGAGGCCCATTTGCTCCCTGGCGCTTTGATGCGAAATAACAACCTTCAATTCCGCTGCCAGTGGGTCCACGTGCGAGTAGAGAACAGCTCCATTCCCTTCACGTCGTCTTGCCAGAGGGGCCAGGTGCTGCATCTGCCCATCGCTCACGGTGAGGGGAGCTTCTTCGCCGAAGACGCCACTCTGGCTGAGTTAGAGGCCAACGGTCAGATCGTGGTGCGCTACTGCACGCCCGAGGGTCACATCGATCCGACGGCCAATCCCAACGGATCCCGAAACAATATCGCCGGAATCTGCAACCGGGCGG
>JAMDCE010000281.1 GCA_023489135.1 Chloroflexota bacterium | reverse complement strand
CGATACACTTCCGCCGATCTACCACCACCAGCCCATCTTCCGGTCGCTTTGAGACGGCCTTCAAGGGGCAGGCTTCAAGGCATAAGGGATTGCCACAGTGCAAGCACGGGAAGGAGACATTGATGGCACGGATCTGGGGATACCGGCCCTCCTCGACTGTCACAACCCTGCGCCAGCGCGGTCCGACTTCGACGTCGTTCCAAAGCTTGCACGCAATCTCGCAGGCACCGCAGCCGATACACTTCCTGTGGTCAAAAAGGAAACCTTTTTGAGACACCATTATCAAGCCTTTCGCAATCTCACTCGGCCTTCGTTGTAGGCGTTAGCGCCAGAGACCGGACCAACGTGCACACCGATTAGGGGGTTGATATGGGCGCCGCGTCCTCTGGCAATTCTGCCCCCCGCCCACCGGCCGAAACCGTGGCCATGCCTAACGGCAACCACTCCCGGGCTGACTCTTTCCGTCAACCTGAGCCTAATTCTGACTTCTCCTAAGGGAGATTCGAGAACGGCGTAGTCTCGATCTTTGAGGCCATGCTCCTTGGCATCTGCAGGGTTGACCTCCGCCCAGTTCTCCGACACCATTTCCACCAGATACGGGTTGTTCTGAGTGGAAACGTTGCAGTGGGAAGCCAACTTGGAATTGACCAGTTGAAACGTATAGGGTCCTGCGTCCGCAGTCTGATCGCGGGATATATAGCATGGCAATGGATTGTACCCGTTCTCTTCAAGAATCGAAGAGAAAAGCTCGATCTTGCCCGATAGCGTTCCGAAGCCAGTCTCCTCGTAGTTACGATACCTCACCTCGCCACTCCAGAAGCCGTTCTCTCTCAGTTCCTCCAGGGACACTGGAGCATCGGCGAGAGCCACTCTGGCCCAGTCCTCCCATGAGTCCCAGGAAAACCACGCACCGTAACCCATATGCCTCGCCAGATCTCGCACTATGTCATAGAGGGGCTTGCTTTCTCCCACGGGAGGCACTGCAGGCTGACCCAGGATAATTTGAGGACCTAGCCATAAACCTTGCCGTATCTCCGCGCGCTCATACTGCGAGGCCTCTGGAAGCACCAGGTCGCATTCCATCGCCGTCTCGCTCATGTAGAGGTCGATGGCTACCGACAGCTCAAGCTCACGCAAGGCGGCCGTGAAGTCTGCCTTGCTCATCTCACTCATGACCGGGTTTGTCGAATGAAAGAACAACGCCTTGATTGGGTACGGCTCGCCCGCAAGAATGGCTCGAGGGAGCAAAGCGGAGGGAAGATCTGGAGCCAGAGGGAAACCCATCGCCGTATGCAGCGGAGGTCGTTCCGCCATCGTCTGCTGATCTTCGGGAATCTGGACCGGCAGCGCCAACGGTGCCCATTCCTTCAGAATGAGATTGCCCGGCCCGCCCACACTCCCTGTCAGGGCATTTAGTATGAACACTACCCTGGAGGCATCCAGGCCACCCAAGTAGTTGCCTAGTCCTTTGCCCACGTCGGCGACAGCGGACTTTACCGCGGCAAACTCCCGCGCCAGGCGGACGATTGTCTCCTCCGGAATCTCCGTAATTCCGGCGGCCCACTTGGGATCATATCCGTTTTCACGGAGATGCTCCCAATACGGTTCCAAACCCAAGATCCAGTTGGCGGCGAACTCAGCATCGTAGAGTCCTTCATCCAGGATGACTCGGGTCATCGCCAAGGCTAGCGCGCCGTCGGTACCCGGCCTTATGGGAAGCCATTCGTCCGCTTTCATGGCCGTCTGAGAGTAGACAGGATCGACAACGACGATCTTTGCCCCTCGTTCCAGCGCCACGATCAGGCCGGCCGTTTCGAAAAGGCTCTGGTTGGCCTCGAAAGGGTTTGCCCCCAAGAGCATCACGAACCTGCTGTTTTCATAATCACGCACCGGGTTGAGGTGGCCAAAGACCGTTTGAGCGGCGAGAGTGCGGTCCTGCAGACACGCGGCGTTGTGGCCGTAGCAATTGGGCGTGCCATAAAGTTGCGCGAAGAGCGCGTAAGGGAACATCACGTTGGAGTCGAGGTGCCACATGAATGCCAAGGCCTCGGGTCCGTATTTTTCCTTGATCTCCATCAGCTTAGCGGCAATGGTGGCCAAAGCTTCGTCCCACGAAATGCGCTCAAACTTCCCTTCCCCTTTTCTACCTGTTCGGACCATTGGGTGTCTTAACCTGTCGGGATCCCGCGTGAAGTAAGCCGAAGCCTCGCCTTTGACGCACCGGCTGCTCCTGTTAGGTCCTTCTTCATTCCCTCTCACGTACACGATCTGGCTGTCCCGGACATAGACCTCAGTGAGACACTGCCAGGGACAGAGGTGGCAGATACTGAGGACCAGCTTGGCTCCCTTGAGCTGACAAATCTCGTCTCGAGAGGACATATCTCTCATCGTCCCATAAATTCGCCATAAGGCATTGCTATCGTCGGCACGAGGGGATGCTCGAACCATTCCCCAAGTTGTAGAGGCAGAAGGGAACGAGCTTTGCCTCGGGAGTCAGTGCCTGGAAGCAGCAGCGTCGCACTCTGGCGGTGTCGAAGTTCCAAAGATCCTGAAGCCCGTGGCAACCAATGCTGAAGAAGCCATCAGCCTGGATTGGAGCGCCAGGGCAGCAGCTTGTAACCGTCGACAACTGGATCTTGCCTGGCACGGCCGAGCAGGACCACAGTTCGTAAAGTTGTTCCCGTACTCCGTCCAATATCTCGTCGTAACCGGCCAGCCTGTAGTAGTAATCCAGCAACCCTTCGACATCGACGAGCCTGTTCAACGGGGTGATTATGCCCTGGCTTAGCAGAGTGTAACTCAGAACAGAGCAGCGAGGGTCAGGACAGGGTATAGGTACAAAGTCCTCAGGGAGCAGCTTACCCCCACTCTGATGGACCAGACCGTTGACCACGTCGGCCGTAGTTACCTTCCTGATCGGGTGGAAAAGTGCTCGAGGGTATCGGCCTGAGGGCGTGAATGGCTGAAAATTTACTCCCACAAGCTCTTCTCTGACGCCAAAAGCGACGATGTCCCACAGCTCGTGGTCGTTGAGCCCCTTGACGATGGTCGGAGCCAAGGTGACGGCCAGGCCAGCCCGTCGACAATTCTCGATGGCCTTGCGCTTGATGTCTAGAAGGTTCCGACCCCGCAGAGCACGGTACACGTCGTCAGACAGACTGTCGAATTGCAGGTAAATGCCGCTGAGTCCTGCTGACGCAAGATCGCACGCTAGATTGGGCCGCGCGGCCAGCTCCAAGCCGTTGGAGTC
>JAMDCE010000114.1 GCA_023489135.1 Chloroflexota bacterium | reverse complement strand
TGTGAGAAGAAGACGCCGGCATTACGACTCTGGTACAGGAGATGGAGATACGAATCGAGCAATGGCGCGAACGCCAAGGCATTGGGCGGGTTTTCCTGTTCTATAACAAACCTGATACACCCTCCACTTATCGTCCTTACACTCTCCAAGTTTGGTCTATCGACTTGACCTGGCTCCAAGGCTTGAAACAGCGCAAGTGGCCAACGCGCGTTCTGCCTACGTTCACAATGGATTTCGATCAGCTGTTTGCAGCGCTTATCCGCGAGTATTTCTTCGTTTCCCTCTATCGCGCGTTTGTCGAATCCCTAGCTAGCGAGAATGCCAGCCGTCTGTCATCTATGCAAGTTGCCGAGAGGAATGTCGAAAGGCGTCTGGAAACGCTCAACACTGAGTACCATCGCGCCCGCCAAAGCTCCATCACTGAGGAGTTGCTCGACATCGTAGCCGGGTTCGAAGCACTCAATCCACCCGAATAACCAGGCAATCAAGAGAAATTCGGTTGATCGTTCGGCAATTGGAGCGTATCATTAGGCTGGCGATGCCATCGCAATGTGGGTGGGGAGAACTAGCGCCTTTCGATCCTAATGGCATCGCCAGATAATGACCACATTTCTTAGAAAGAAGGCCGTGGCACGCAGCATCTGATTGCAGGGAAAGAATCTCTAGTAAAGCTCATGGCTTCAACCTTCGTCTTCTCCGATGCAATGCTAGGAGTAACTCTCGCTCTTGTCGTTGGGGTGGCATCCGGACTTGCGGCTGTCGTATTCCGTTGGATGATTGACCTTTCTCAGACTTCCTTCTTCCGCGTTGTCGGTGGCAGCTTCGATTGGCCGAGTGGTCTGGGGATCGCTCTTCTTCCTGCACTTGGCGGACTGGCTGTAGGTGCTATATCACACTGGTTTGCTGAATACAAAGGGGCAAGCGTTCCGGGTTTACTGCGGGCTCTGGCCGTGGGAGGCGGGAGAATCAAACCTCTCTCCGTTGTGGCCGCTGCCGTTGCGTCTGCTACCACCATAGGCAGTGGGGGCTCAGCCGGACGCGAGGGGCCAATCATCTATATCGCTTCCGGTATTGGTTCCGCCGTCGGGCAGTGGCTAAGCGTATCGAGAGAGCGGCTCACTCTGCTAACCGCCTGTGGTGCTGCCGGAGGTATTGCTGCTACCTTCAACACGCCTATTGCTGGCGTCTTCTTCTCACTCGAGATTGTGCTGGGTGAGTTTAGCACCCGCTCTTTTAGTCTTGTCGTCTTGTCCTCTGTCGCCGCTTCAGTCGTCATGAGAATTCTTGTGGGTGCCAACCCCTCGTTCAGTGTTCCGGCTTACGAACTCGTGAGTCCTGTCGAACTTCCTCTGTATGCATTGCTTGGGCTTCTTTCTGCATTTGTTGCCGTGGCATTCACTTGGGTCTTCTATTTATCGGGTGATCTGTTTGCACGTTGGCAATTCCCTGCTTTGATGAAACCTGTGGTGGGCGGGCTTATCGTAGGGTTGATCGGAGTGTTTTTCCCACAGGTTTTCGGCGTGGGCTACGATATCATGGAACTGTCAATGCAAGGCCAACTGGCTCTTTCGCTTCTTGTGATTCTTCTCTTTGCTAAGCTATTCGCAACATGCATCACATTGGGCTCAGGCGGGTGGGGTGGGGTATTCGGCCCTTCGCTGTTTCTTGGCGCTATGCTTGGTGGGTCCTTCGGAGCGGTCTCGCACTCGCTCTTTCCGACCGTAACTGCTTCGGAAGGCGCCTACGCGTTGGTAGGTATGGGAGCTGTCATGGCTAGCGTAACGCACACACCCATCTACTCGGTGCTTATGCTTTTCGAGATGACAAACAACTACTTGATCATTCTTCCCCTCATGGTGGCGACAGTGATCAGCACGGTTTTCGCGCGCCTCCTCTTGCGGGATTCCATTTTCACTTTGGGCCTTCGGCGTCAGGGTATAGAGGTTGGTAGAAGGAACGAAGGGGACGTGATGAGTTCTGTCACTGTGGCGGAAGCGATGACTCGCGAATTCGAGGTGCTGCCGAAGAGCATGCCGCTGTCGGAGATGGCCGAGCGAGTGATCAGTGCGAGGGAACACGCTTTTCCGGTAGTCGACAATGAAGGGAATCTGTGGGGAATAGTATCTCTTCAAGATCTACAGGAGAACTTAGAGAATCAGGACAAGCTACGCGTGGAAGACGTAGCCACTACGCGGCTGCTCGTAGCGTACCCTGATGAAACGGTGAGTGAAGCGTTAAGGCGGTTTGGCTCCAAAGATGTAGGCCGGCTTCCGGTGGTTGAAAGACAGGATCCAAGCAAGCTATTAGGCGTTTTGCGTCGACGGGACGTGGTTGCGGCTTACGTTCGCCATTCCAAGGCGAAAGCGGAGCGGGCGGCAGAATCCGAAAGGTTGAAGTTGGAAAGTATGACCGGGACAAACGTCATAGAGGTAGTGGTCGATCTCGGTTCGCCGCTGGTTGGGAAGAAGGTAAAGGAGTTGTCACTGCCGCGAGAATGTGTTCTGGTTTCGGTGTTGAGGGGTAGTGAAACTGTTATTCCCCGTGGAGACACTCTGCTCAGACGAGGTGACCGAATAGTTGTGCTGACGACGCAGAGCGCCGAGAGCGAGGTACTGTCCTGTTTGTCGGCTTGAGTCGTACCATCTGCTCAGCCTGTTGTAGGTTGACTGGGCCTGATGCATTGACCTGGTGACCCTGCTTATCACTCACTCCTCCTTGCCCCAGATTGCCAGAGTTACCATGCCACCCCAGAAACGACGTAGCGCCGCAAGGCTGGGAGAATTCACGTAAGTATCCTGCGATACTGGCTCGATTAGAAACGGCCGGGCCAAAATCCCGATAGGGAGATCAAGCCACGTACCGCTTTGGGTAAGCATCAGTACTATCATATGACCGTTCGGCTTGAGCCGCTTCACCGCTTTTTCTTCCAATTCAGCCGACCGTCCTCTTAAGTGGGAGAACACCCAGGTGGAAATAATAAGCTCGAATTCACCGTCAGGCAAGGAGTCAGAAAGGAGGTCTTGCCGCAAGAAGATTACGTTGGGCAAATCGCCAAAGCTGTGCTGAGCCTGAGCAAGCATTTGTGGTGTGAGATCGACCCCCACATATTTAGAGAAAGGAATGCGCAGTCGCTTGATGCGGGCTAGATTGGCACCAGTGCCACAACCAAGGTCAAGGACGCGACCTCCCACAGGCAGATACTCTTTTACTGCTCGATCCACTGCGTTCTCCCACTTAAGAGGACGGTCGG
>JAMDCE010000459.1 GCA_023489135.1 Chloroflexota bacterium | reverse complement strand
CCCATTTCTGAGCCGGTGGGACGTCGTCTTCCATTCTAGCAGCAATCGTGCCAGGCCTCGGCGAAAATGAGGCTAGGTGCACCGAATCGAATCGAATTTCCTGGACCAAACGATAGGTGTTTTGGTGCTGCTCTTTGCTCTCCCCTGGAAAGCCGACGATTATGTCCGTGGAAATGGCGACCCCGGGAATGGCCTGGCGAATCGCCGCCACCGTCTTCCGGTAGCTATCCACCGTATAGCCTCTTCTCATTTTCTCTAGAATGACATCGTCCCCGGCCTGCACGGGTAGATTGATGTACTCGCAGACCCTGGGCAGACCGGCAATTGTATCGATCAGCCTATGAGTCATATCCTTCGGATGGGAGGTAACGAATCGCACTCGCCAAAGGCCGGCGATGCCGTGTACCGCGGTCAACAGGTCGGCAAAATCCGGCTTCTCCGGCAGGTTATGCCCGTAGGAGTTGACGTTCTGTCCCAGCAGTGTGACTTCACGGACGCCCTCGGCCACGAGGCCCTCGATCTCCGAAGCGATCTCCGGGATTGGCCTGCTTCGCTCTCGACCACGCCGGTATGGCACAATGCAGTAACTGCAGAAATTGTCACAGCCATAGGTAACGGGAACAAACGCGGTCACCGCTCCTCGCTTGCGCGGCGAGGCCCCACAGAAACATCGCTCCTCCGGTTCAGCGTCGGCATCTGGGAGCGCCTCCAGCAGAGCATCAACCTCCCCTGGGCGGAGGAACACGTCGACGGTGGGAAACTGTTGGTGCAGTTCTGTGGCGTCAGGACCGACCATGCAGCCAGCCAGCGCCAGCATTAAAGCCGGGTTTTTCCGCTTCAAGGCGGCGAGGGAATTGACCTTCCCTACGACCCGCTCCTCGGCGCGCTGGCGAACGCTACACGTATTCACCACGATCACATCGGCCTGCCCCAACTGGTCAGTTTCGGCGTAACCTTTGCCCTCCAGAGCCTTGCCGAGACTCTGCGAGTCGGCCTTGTTCATCTGGCAACCAACGGTCCAAATATGGTACTGGCGCTTCATACTTCCTTGATCTCACCTGAGACGACAACTCTTTGATTTCGATGCTGCCTTCCCGTCCCTCGACACGCTACTACGGGTGAGCGATGCGCCCCTCTAAAGACCTACAACATTATTGTCACATTAAAGGTCAGCGGACTGCCCAGGCAGCGTGGCGTATTATACCCGACAGGCTGCGCAGTGACAAGGTGCCAGGCTGGTGAAAAAGGGGGAATTAGGAAGGATCGGTGAGCAAGCGCTCGTAGATAGTGGGGCTCAGTGTAGATAACCGCTTCTTATGGTTAGTTTCGCCTGACTTGCGCGGCCGTCAGCAGGGCATCGATGAGTTCGTGTTCCTGTCCAGGCAACACCGTTCGCGGGTCCAGCAGCAGATGGTTTTTCTCGATTCGTGCCACCACCGCTGGCCGGCCCAACCGGAGGTGCTTCGCTACTTGTTCCACCGTCAGAGAAGGATGCTCTACCGTTCCCTCGAAGTCGATGGCCACAAGACGTGTAGGCAGCGTCTCGCCAGGTAGCGACCCTCCACCGATGGCCGATTCGCCGTCGACCACCAACGCGCGCAACCCGCTTTCTCTGAGTTCCTGCGCCCAGGTTTCGGCCTGCGCGGCGATATCGCTGACGACGCGAGCGATCATCCGCCACACCGGAATCTTCTCCACTGCTTCATCTCGGAGATAGTGAAATAGAGTAGCTTCCAGAGCCGCCAGGGTCATTTTATCGGTTCGAACGGCTCGCGCCAAAGGGTGACGCTTGAGATGGGAAACGAGCTCTTCCTTGCCGACAATAATCCCCGCCTGCGGCCCGCCGATAAGCTTATCCCCGCTGAAGCAGACCAGCGCAGCACCGGCGGATAGGCTCTCCTGGACGGTCGGCTCGTGGGCAAGACCGAAGTCCTCAGTGGGAAGCAGCGAGCCGCTCCCCAGGTCGTCGACCACAGGTAGTCCGTACTTTGCGCCGATACTCACCAAATCTGCGAGCTCAACCGATCTGGTGAAGCCCACCACGCGGAAATTACTGGTGTGAACTCGCATCAAGAGGGCCGTGTCAGAGGTGATGGCGTTTTCGTAGTCTCGAAGATAAGTCCGGTTCGTCGTTCCGACTTCTACCAACCTCGCGCCGCTCTGTCGCATCACGTCTGGAATGCGAAAACCGCCCCCGATCTCCACCGCCTGCCCGCGGGAGAGAATAACCTCCTTGTCCGGGGCCAGGGCAGACAGAATGAGGAGAACGGCCGCGGCGTTGTTGTTGACGGCCAATGCCGCCTCCGCGCCGGTGACGCGGCATAGAAGGCTCTCCACGTGAGCGTGCCGCGAGCCTCGCTCGCCTCGCTCCAGGTAGAATTCGAGGTTGCTATAACCCCTGGATATCGTCTGCACCGCCTCCAAGGCCGCGTCGCTCAAGGGCACCCGACCGAGGTTGGTATGAATGATAACTCCCGTGGCGTTGATGACCGGACGCAGGCTTGCTCTCTGAATTCCGGCAAGACGGTCCGCTACTCTCTCGATCAATGTCTCACGCGATGGTGGCGACTCTCCCGCCCTGATAGCCTGGCGCACCAGCGCCAATTCCTCGCGCATTATGTCCACCATCACCTCGCGGGAAAGACCCGCGCCCCTAGCTTGGATGCGGCTATCGTGAAGCAACCAATCCACGCTGGGCAGGGCCCGGTACTGCGTCTTCATCAAGCTACCACCTGACTATTCTCTGAATAACTCTGCTCATTTTACCACGGGCGTAGTTGGACGCGCCAGAATCATTCACAACCCTCAAGCCCATAGGTGGAGGAACCGGTCGACTTCGGGGCTGATGGCTACGGAAGAAGGATAGTGGATAGACGAATCTAGGTGAACGGTGACAATATTACGGTTTCGTCGAGTTCTCGCGGCTGAGGACAGGAACATCTCCTCTATACCAGGACTAATTTGGTATACTTAAGTTGTCGACTTTACCTGGCACCTGATGAAGCAGCTATGATAAGAACACCAGGACCTGCTTCATAGCTACGACGGATACTATCAGAGAGGCGCCTCGATTTCGGGCGCCTCTTGTATTCGGGGAATAGATTCGGATGGAACTGGTCGTTTGAAGTTTCTATGAAGCGCGCGATGGACCAAAGTTGCGCTCAAACGTTGGGGCCATAATCGGGAGATGGAGCACGCCAGCACTGGAACATCGGCACAGCGAGAAAAGACGTTCGGACCGTTGATGCGGGCAGAGAGGCA
>JAMDCE010000392.1 GCA_023489135.1 Chloroflexota bacterium | reverse complement strand
GCCGTCCCTGAGCCCTATCAGTACCCTACGATGGGCAGCAACTCCCGCAACAGCCGGGTTCAAAGGGCCATTGAACAGCGCGAGAACACCCCATACTCCCAAATCCGAGTTCACTCACGGATTTGGGGACCGTGCCAATTCTGTGACCATCGCCGGGCAATTCTTGACTTTTATTTACCCCTCTGTTATATTTCCCCTAGAAACAAGCTGCGCGAAGAGCGGCGTGTGCCGTTTCGAGGGGCACTAACCCTCGATGGAAACCAGCTCCCATACAGAAAGTGCCGCAGCGGGTAACGCCGGTCAGCGTTTGAACCGTGGCACTACCGTTGGCGGGCAGCTCAGCCAAGGGGACGCCCTGCTAAAGCAGGCAATCCCGCGTCTGAGCTATTTTTCTAAAGAGCGGCGCCTGCCACTTTGGTTGAACGCTCGCGCACGTGTTTGGCTGGAGGAAGAGGAATGGCAACAGAGATGACAGGTTCCACGAGAACGTTGCGACGAGCCTACGGGTTTGATGAGGTGGCTCTGGTCCCCGGAGCCGTCTCGGTGAATCCTGAAGATGTGGACCTGTCCTGGCGCATAGGAGAGCTAACCTTTCCTGTTCCCCTCGTGGCTTCGGCAATGGACGCCGTGGTCGACCCACAGATGGCCGTGTCGTTCAGTAAGTTAGGGGGGCTTGCAGTCGTCAATCTGGAAGGACTGCAGACTCGCTATGAGTCACCCTCAGAACCACTATACGCCATAGCAAGCGCGTCTCCCCAAGAAGCCACGGCCGTGATCCAGCAGGCTTACCAGTCTCCCATAAAACCTCATCTCATCGCAGAACGGATTCAAGAGATCAAACACGGCGGTGGTATAGCCGCGATTTCCTGTACGCCGGTAAATGCGGAGAGATTCGGACCGATTGCCGTGGAAGCTGGGGCCGACATGTTTGTGGTAGCATCGACGGTTACCACCGCCAGGCACGTTTCACGCAGCAAGCAAGAGCTATCATTCGAGCGTTTCTGTTCCTCGATGAGCATCCCAGTAATGGTCGGAAACTGCGTTAGTTACCAAGCAGCCATCGAGCTAATGCGTACCGGTATCCACGCGCTCCTAATAGGAGTGGGACCTGGAGCAGCCTGCACCAGCCGCGAAGTGTTGGGTGTGGGAGTGCCGCAGGTGACAGCCACGATGGATTGTGCGGCGGCCCGCGACGATTTCTACCAGGAAACCGGACGCTACGTTCCGATTATTACCGATGGCGGGATGCGAACTGGGGGCGACATCTGTAAAGCGCTGGCAGCCGGAGCCGATGCCGTCATGCTCGGCTCGCCGCTCGCGCAATCGCAAGAGGCACCGGGAAGGGGTTACCACTGGGGAATGGCAACTCCGCACCCTGGATTGCCTCGCGGCACAAGAATTCGCGTTGGAGTGTCCGGTTCCTTACAGCAGATCTTATTTGGCCCAACGTCCCGCACTGATGGTACACACAATCTAGTGGGTGCGATGCGAACTTGCATGGGAGTGTGTGGAGCGAGTAGCATCAAAGAGATGCACAGCACCGAGATAATTGTGGCACCAGCTATCGCAACGGAGGGCAAGATCTGGCAGTTGACCGGCGCCAAGTAGGAGATTCAATTTATGCCAGATCAAACTAAAGATTTTGTTGCCCTCTTTATTGATTGGGACAACATTGCTATCAGCACGGCCGCTGATTTAAACGGGGCGTCGCCCGACGTCAAGCGTATTGTTCAAGCGGCTCAGCAGTATGGTGTCATCCTGGTAGCGCGGGCCTATGCCGAGTGGCCAGCGACGAGCGAACGCCTCACGGTTTACCGCGCCGGTATCGACACAGTGTACGCTCCCACCTTCCGGTACGAGACCGACCCTGTTACACAAACCTCTCGCGGCAAGAGCCTGGCCGATCCCTGTATGGTGGCCGACTGCGTCGACATACTTCACCTGCTCCCTTCGATATCCACCTTTGTAATAGTCAGCGGGGACAAGGACCTCATCCCGGTAGTCCGACTGGCTCAACTCCGAGGCAAGAAGGTGGTCGTGATTGGCCCCGACTTCGCCGCCGGGGTGTTACGGGAGATAGCCGATGAGTTCATCTCCTACCGAAAGGTCATAGAGGGCGCGAACGGCAAGACCGGGGTCGAAGCTACAGAATTCACTCCGGCCCCGAGGCACAGACAGCAAGGCAGGGGCAGTTCCCAATCATTCGATCAGTCCGGCGCAGCGCCCTCCCGCTCCTCACGAGGCGGTCATGGCCCTGCCTCAACCGTCAGGCCCAGGTCTCAGGAGGTTCGACACGCCACAAGCCACCCTGAGGCAGCCGCCACCCCGCCAATCACCCAAGAAGTCCTGGCAGCAGAGCCGGCCTTAAAGCCGGAAACTCCGCCGGAGTTGGCGGAACGACAACTTCCGGACCTGCAGAGCGTTCACTCTGCCGTGCTGGAGATTCTCCGGCAGAGAACCGCCGACGGCAAGCCTCGCACGCGTGCGACGAACCTCAAGGATTCGCTGATGGTCAAATTGCCGGGCTTCAGCGAGCGTCGATACGGTTTCTCCAAGTTCAAGGATTTCCTTACGGCTATGGAGAAGTCAGGCGAGATCAGTATTACTTCAGCGGGACCCGTGCACTGGGTGTCGCTGCCGGCCCCCGCTGAGCCCGATGAAGGCACGGCAGCCCCTTCCGTCGAGCAGAAGGACAATGAGCCTCGGACTTCAGCCGGCGCCGATGCCGCTGTCACAGACGAGCAACAAGTTGACCTCGTGCGCTTCCTCTTGGACTTGAAGAATCGCAGCCGTTGGCTTACATACACCTACGTGTTAACGAATCTGATTACGCACCTGAGCAAGGTCAAACCGGGAGTGAGCGCTGAAGGCGCTGCCAGGTCCGTGCTAAACCAATTGGTCCAGGACGGTTTGCTAAGAGTCGACAAGGAGCCGCAGGAGGTTGAGGTAGGCGGGATCAAACACCGCGTAAGGATGTGTCACATAGAGGCGACTCATCCAATGGTGGCACAGTTGATCGCTGGAGAACCCACGCAGGCGGCTACCGAAGAGCAGGCGGTGACCTCAGCCGACCGCACTACGGAGCTGGGTGGTCAGGCTGCCGTGGAGGGTGATGACGAAAGCAAAGAAGTCGACAAAGCGGCGTACGACATTCAAGTTGCCTTCGCATCGCCCAGCGCCATAGGCGAACCTGAGGAACAGGCGATTATATCCGAACCATCGGCCAACGGAGCCCAGAATCAGGTGGCGGACCAGGAAAAGGCTCCAGTGGAGCCGTCGGAACAGCCGCGACGCGGTTCCGAAAGTTGGCCGGATGCCTCCGGGATAGCTGACGACGTGCACAGAGCGATCTTGGAATCGCAGAGGTCGGCCGAAGTCGAATCCACTCACCGGGAAGAAGAGTCTTATCAGAAGCCGGTCGACTTACCGGCGACCGTAGTCGGCGTGTCGGCGTCCTCGCTTGAAGAGGCGATGGAAGCCCTCGGGAAGATCGTGCGAGACTCGACCGGGCCTAGTAAGCCACGAGTCGGAATAGCCGGGCTAAAAGCTAAGTTAAACGGCGCGCTCGGTCACTTCGACGAGCAGGAGTTCGGCTTCTCGAGGTTCAAGGACTTCCTGATGGCCGCGGAGAAGGCCGGGCACATGCAGGTAGAGAAGTCCGGCTCGGCGATCTGGGTACGCCCGCGAGAGACCGCCGAAGCCAACGAAGAGCTGCCTCCACAGGTTCATCAAGAAGAGGAGCCAAAACAAGACAACGGCAAGAGGAGAAGGCGCTCCGGCAGAAAGAAGTCGGCGGCTGAAGCCACCGTTTGACGTTACGGCAATAACGGGGGGATTAGGTGAAGGACAGACGTCGTGGAGATGAAACAACCAGCCATCGCATAAGTGCGACCGATGATCTCGAAATCTCCACCTACCTTCAGGTAGCCGAGACCCGGGCGGTAATGTCTTCTCAGGAAAAGTCGCTGCCATCGGCTCGAACGTCCCCTCCGCCGCAGGAAACCGTGCTGATAGTTGATTTCGGCTCGCAGTACAGCCAGCTGATCGCAAGGCGAGTGCGTGAGATGAATGTGTACTGCGAGCTTGTCCCTCCCACGACCCCGTGGGAAAGAATCAGTCACTTGAATCCGCGCGGATTCATCCTCTCGGGCGGGCCCGCCAGCGTGTATGACGAAAACGCCCCTTCGATCCCGGCGTATGTCTTGGAAAGTGGCCTACCGGTGCTCGGCATCTGCTATGGCATGCAGCTGCTTGCTCAGGCTATGGGCGGCAGGGTGGCTCCGGCCAGCAAGCGAGAGTACGGCCATGCAACCACTTACATTAGCGACACCCAACATCCCGTGTTCGCGGGGGTCCCCTTCAGCTTTCAGGCCTGGATGAGTCACGGAGATCAGGTCGACGAGCTTCCCACGGGCTTCAGCATCCTCGCTTACACCGATAACTCAAAGGTGGCGGCGATGGGTCGAGATGGCTTGATCGGGCTGCAGTTTCATCCCGAGGTCATCCATACTACTGAGGGAAAGAACATAATTCGGAACTTCGTGTTGGACATGTGCCGATGCGCCGGCACATGGACGGCCGGTTCGTTTGTTGAGCAAGGCACTTTGCAGATCAGGCAAAAGATTGGCAGCGGCAAGGTTATTTGCGCCTTGAGCGGTGGGGTAGACTCTGCCGTCGTCGCCACCTTGGTTCACAAGGCAATCGGCGACCAGTTGACGTGCATTTTCGTGAACAACGGCTTCCTGCGCCGCGAAGAAGCGGAGCGAAACATAAATACCTTTCGGCGAAATCTCGAGATGAACCTGGTCTATGTGGATGCCACCGACCGCTTCTTGAGGAGGCTGGCCGGGGTGGTGGATCCTGAGCTCAAGCGCAAGATAATAGGCGAGGAATTCATTCGTGTTTTCGAGGAAGAAGCCACCAAGATAGGGCAGATAGATTTCCTGGCCCAGGGGACCCTGTACCCGGACGTGATAGAAAGCGCAACCCCCGAAACCAAGGCCGCGGCCAAGATCAAGACACACCACAATGTCGGCGGTCTGCCTCCCAACCTGCAGTTCTCCCTGATCGAGCCCCTACGGTATCTTTTCAAGGATGAGGTCCGAGCGGTGGGGCTGGAGCTTGGTCTTCCAGAGGAGATGGTCTATCGCCAGCCGTTCCCTGGGCCCGGCCTGGCCATTCGGGTAATCGGCGAAGTAACCCGCGAAAGGCTGGAAATACTTCGTTCGGCCGATTGGATCGTTATGAACGAGATAAAGAAAGCCGGCCTGTACCGCAGCCTGTGGCAGAGTTTCGCGATTCTCACCCCACTCCGGAGCGTGGGCGTTATGGGCGACTTCCGAACCTATGCCCATGTAGTAGCCATCAGGGCCGTTACCAGCGAGGACGGAATGACCGCGGACTGGGCTCGTCTCCCCTATGATCTTCTCGCCAGAATCTCCAACAGGATCGTGAACGAGGTTGCCGGAGTCAACCGCGTGGTTTACGACATCAGTTCCAAACCGCCGTCCACCATCGAATGGGAGTAGGGACAACAAATATGCGCGTGTTAGTGGTCGGTAGCGGGGGGCGAGAACATGCCATCGCCTGGAAGCTGGCGCAGAGCAAGCTGCTGTCCAAGCTATATTGTGCTCCAGGAAACGCGGGCATAGCCCAGGTAGCGCAAAACGTGCCGCTGGCCGCAGATGATTGCGATGGCCTGGCGGCCTGGGCCGAGCAGAACGACATCGACCTCACGGTTGTGGGTCCGGAGGCGCCTCTCTCCGCCGGTATAGCCAACCAGTTCCACGAGAAAGGTCTGGCCGTGTTCGGCCCCACCAAAGCGGCGGCCAGAATCGAAAGCAGCAAGGACTGGTGCAAGAGCCTCTTGTTGAGATACGGGATTCCCACCGCCGCCAGTGAGACCTTTACGTCTTATGACCGGGCCGCCGCGTACGTATCCTCTCGCCCCAGTCCAATCGTGATCAAGGCGGATGGCCTCGCGGGCGGAAAAGGCGTAGTGGTGGCACAAACACGCGCAGAGGCTCTGCAAGCGTTAGAACAGTTCATGCTCGAAAGAACCCTTGGCGAGGCGGGCAACAAGGTAGTCGTTGAGGAATTCCTCTCCGGCCGCGAAGTATCCTTGCTTGCCTTCACCGATGGCACGGACCTCCTCAGGATGGTGCCCGCTTGTGACTACAAGAGAGTATACGATGGAGATCGCGGCCCCAACACGGGCGGGATGGGAGCCTACTCCCCCCCGGGCTTTGTGTCGGACGACCTTCTTGAGGACGTAGAGGAGCGCATCTTACGTCAAACAATCAAAGCGATGGCAGCTGAAGGCTGCCCTTATCAGGGAGTGCTGTATGCGGGGCTGATGATAACCGAGGAAGGCCCCAAGGTCCTGGAGTTCAACTGCCGGTTCGGCGATCCGGAGACGCAGGTGATCCTGCCGCGGATGGAGGGCGACCTGCTGAGCATAATGAATTCGGTCGCGCGGGGACGATTGGGCGAGGCACAGGTTGCCTGGAGCGACCGAGCCTCGTGCGGTGTGGTGCTGGCATCCGGTGGATACCCCGGTGGTTACAGTAAAGGGCACGCAATCCGCGGGCTTGATCGAGCCGAAGAAGTAGTCGTCTTCCACGCCGGGACTCAGCTTGTCGATGGAAAAATCGTGACCGCGGGTGGACGGGTGTTGGTGGTCGTGGCCCTGGGTAGAGACCTTGCCGAAGCCCGAGCCAAAGCCTATGCTGGGGTCAACAGCATTAGCTTCGAGGGCTGCCACTTCCGAACCGACATCGCTCTGAGGGAGGTGGGTTAGCAGTGCCGCTAGTGGCCGTGGTTATGGGCAGTGAATCAGACAAGCCGCTAATGGAGGGAACGGAAAGCGTGCTAAGAGACCTCGGCGTGGATTACGAGGTCGTCGTGATGTCGGCGCACCGGAGCCCGGAAGTGGTTCGGCAGTACGCTCAATCAGCTCGATCCCGTGGCATCGAGGTGATCATCGCGGCGGCGGGTGGTGCCGCTCATCTTCCCGGAGTTCTCGCTTCCTGGACCACCATACCGATAATCGGAGTGCCGGTCCCCAGTACGGATCTTAAGGGAATCGACGCCTTGCTCTCGATCGTGCAGATGCCGGCCGGAGTACCGGTGGCCACGGTGGCCATAGGAGCCGCGGGAGCAAAGAACGCTGCCTACCTGGCTGCACAAGTTCTCGGGATAAAGTACGAAGCGGCGCGCCTGGCTTACGAAAACCATCGTTCAGGAATCGCCAGAGACGTCAAGTACCTCACCTCGTAGATTAGCGCCTGATCGCCTCGTCCTCTCTCACCTTTATGAACTGAAGCACTCGGGTTCGGGACAGCAATCCCACAACCCTCCCGCCGTCGACCACCGGCACTTGAGAATCGCTGCGCTCGGCAAACTGCTGCAGGGCTTGGATAGCTTCGTCCCACGGCTGGAGCGTCTTCAACTTCTCGATGGTGGTCATAACCTGAGACACTCGCGTCTCTATCCATCGCTCCTGCGGGACCGACTTCAAGTTCTCGACCGTAACCATCCCTACCAGGGCAGCCCCATGCAGCACGGGGAACGCACTCAGGTTATGCCGAAGCACGTAGTCCTGCATGAAATCGCTGAGCAGCGTTTGTTCGTCTACGGACGGGCAATCTTTGGACATCATATCCCCTACCGAGATCCCTTTGAGAGCCTGATTCACCATTGCCTGCTGATAGCTGGACCCCGCGGCGCTCGCCAAGAACCAGCCGATTAGCAGGAGCCAAACCCCGTTGAGCCAATTGCCTCCCACCAGCAGCAGCAATCCTACCAGCACGAAGCTATAGGCCAGGATCTGCCCGGCCCAGCTGGCGATGCGGGTAGCCAGTCGGTAGTTGTCGGTGAGCTTCCACAGAACCGAACGAAGCACCCTTCCACCGTCCAGCGGGAATCCGGGTATCAAGTTGAATACGGCCAGGAGCCCGTTGATCATGGCCAGATACAGCGACATAGCCGCCAATGACTCGTCCAGGTGCACTCCCACCAACCACAATCCGACGAACACCACTGCCAAGATGATGCTGGCTGCGGGACCCGCGGCCGCGATTCGGAACTCTACACCGGGATTATCCGCCTCCTTCTTGATATTGGAAACCCCTCCGAAGATGAACATTGTGATGTCCTTCACCTCAACACCCTCGGAAATGGCCAGCACAGAGTGAGCCAATTCATGAATCAGCACTGAGGCGAAGAACAGACCGGTAGTCAATGCACCCACTATCCAGTAGTGTTGCTCAGACCAGCCACTATTGTAGGTGGGAAAGTAAATCGTAGCCAGCGTAAACAGGACTACGCCGAAAATCAAGAACCAGCTGTAGTGAAGATTTATGGGTATGCCAAATAGAGCGCCAACCCGTATGGATCGGTCCATACGCAATTCCCTTTCCTGCCGAACAGCCTCTCGTCCTCCCATTGCACCACTTCGACTTAAGCGCGAGAGGCGATCTTCCTGTGCAACACACGGCCGAACAACCACCTGGGCCGCTATCAACCTAACGCAGCAAGATTGATGCCAGCAGCCTAGTGTTCGGCATGGTTCACAGGAGAGGGGAAAGCGGGCACAAATCAAGCTTGAGTATGGGAGCCGAATTGGCTATAATTCCCCAGTCACAAGGCACTCGATGAGGCGGGCAGATGATCGAAAAGTATTCCCATCCCAAGATGGCCCAGGTGTGGTCGCAGGACAGCAAAGTAGCCAAATGGCTGGCAGTGGAGATAGCCGCCTGCGGGGCGTGGGCCAAACAGGGGCTTATCCCAGCTGAAGCAATGGACAAGATCAGGGGCGCACGCTACGACTTGCGCCGGATGGCGGAAATAGAGGCCGAAACCCACCACGACGTGACTGCCTTCCTGGGGTCAGTCTCGGAGAGCCTGGGAGAGGAGTCGCGGTTTGTGCACATGGGGCTCACCTCGTCGGATGTGCTCGATACCGGAATGGCACTGCAAGTCCGAGATGCCGTGGCCATTTTGAGGGATGATGCCCTGGAGCTTCTGAAAGTCCTGCGGGAGCTTACCCTAAAGCACAAGAGGACGATAATGGTTGGGCGCACCCACGGCGTCCACGCCGAGCCCACGACTTTTGGGTTCAAAGTTGCGCTTTGGCTGGACGAGATGCGGCGCAATCTCGACCGGTTGGAAAACGCCGCTCAGGAAATGGCGGTGGGCAAGATATCCGGCGCGGTTGGCACCCACGCTACGGTGCCACCGATTATCGAAGAAGAAGTGTGCCTTTCGCTCGGCCTTCGCCCGGCACCGGTGTCCAGCCAGATTGTGCAGCGCGACCGCCACGCGTTCTTCATGATGACGCTCGCGGTCATGGCCGCCTCGCTGGAGAAGATGGCGACCGAGATTCGCAGCTTGCAGAGAACCGAGATACGCGAAGTGGAAGAGCCTTTCGAGAAAGGCCAGACTGGTTCGTCCGCGATGCCCCATAAACGCAATCCAATCCTATGCGAGAGGATTTGCGGTCTCGCGAGAGTTATCCGAGGACATGCGACAACTGCCATCGAGAACGTTTCTCTGTGGCACGAGCGCGACATCAGCCATTCCTCGACCGAGCGGATCATATTCCCGGAAAGCTGTGGCCTGCTCGACTATATGTTGCGGCTAACGACACACGTTCTTTCCAATCTCAGGGTGTATCCGGAGCGCATGAGGGCAAACCTGGATCTGACCCGCGGCCTTGTGTTCTCCCAACGCGTTTTGCTTGCCCTGATCAACAAGGGAGTAAGTCGGAAGGAAGCCTACGGGGTCGTTCAGAGAAGCGCCATGAGAGTGTGGGAAGAAGACCGGCTATTTATGGATTTGCTCGAGCAAGAGCCACTCGTGAACCGGCATTTCACGCAGCAGGAGCTGCGAGGGCTGTTTGACTATCAATACTTCCTGCAGAACATCGACGTAGCATTTGAACGGCTCGGGCTATAGGCCTGCAACCACAATTAGGAGAGACGAGGCATGCTGCTAGAAGCCCTTCTTGAGACCAGTTTCCTGCCGCTCGAGCCTTACTCACGCGGCAAAGTTCGAAACATATACGCCCTGGGCAAGAATCTACTCATCGTAACGACCGATCGTATTTCCGCCTTCGACGTCATCCTGCCTAATGGCATTCCCGGTAAGGGAAGGATATTGACCAAGCTCAGCGAGTTCTGGTTCCTCCGCACCCAGCAAGTCGTGCCCAACCACCTGATCTCTACCGACCCATCGGATCTACCCGATTTCCTCTACGGCTACACGCACTTGATCGAGGACCGATTCATGCTGGTGCGGAAGGCGCAGAGAATCGACGTGGAGTGCGTTGTTCGTGGTTACCTGGTGGGCTCTGCCTGGGAAGAGTATCGGCGTTCGGGCACTGTATGCGGGCAGCGCCTGCCGCAGGGCTTGCGGGAAAGCGAGAAGTTTCCTGAGCCTGTCTTCACGCCGTCGACCAAAGCGGAAAGCGGACACGATCGAACCATCTCCGTCTCGCAGCTTCGGGGTTTGGTTGGGGAAGACCTTGCCGGTCAACTGGAGCGTCACAGTCTGGCGCTTTACCGCGCGGCGGAATCGCTGGCCGCCGATCGAGGGATTATTGTGGCCGATACCAAGTTCGAGTTCGGATTCATAGATGGAACGCTCTGCGTCATCGACGAAATGCTTACTCCCGACTCATCCCGCTTCTGGGATGCCCAAAGCTACAGCGTTGGAGAGCCCCAGGCGAGCTTCGACAAACAGTTCGTTCGCGATTGGCTTGACAAATCGGGTTGGAACAAGGAGCCTCCCGCCCCGGTCCTCCCGGCCGACGTAGTTGAGAGGACCGCCGAGAAGTACGCAGAGGCATACCGCAGAATAACCGGTTTTTAAGAAGCCGGGGGCAGGGGAAGACCATGACGATGTGGTTGGCAAGGGTTTATGTCACGCTCAAGCCGGTAGTAAATGACCCGCAGGGCCTGGCCATCCGCGGAGGACTTCACAATCTGGGGTTCACCGACGTGACTTCGGTGAGGGCCGGCAAGTATCTCGAAATCAAGCTCGAAGCGCGGTCGGAATCGGAGGCAACAACGCAGGTCTCCCAGATGTGCTCCAAGCTCCTGGCCAACCCTGTAATAGAGGACTTTCGCTTCGAGCTGGAGGCGCTGCCATCCTCCGACGCGTGATCCACACGATCGTCTTTCATCGTGTGTCGCTGGCAAACTCGGAACCCTATTCAGGATCTTAGTGCATTACGCGATGCTGAGAAGGCTGGGCGGAAAGCGCAGCCGTTGGCAGGAAACCCCGCTTCTACTCCGCCGTCACCGTCCCCTTGGTGCTGGGCACCTCTCCCACTCGGCGCTCGTCAAGCTGGGTTGCCTTGTCCAAAGCGCGGGCCAGGGCCTTAAACAAAGCCTCCGCTTTGTGGTGATCGTCGTATCCGGTCAGAACGCGAGCGTGGATGTTCATCTTGGCTTCTCGCGCAAAGGATTCGACGAAATGGCGCACCAGAGTCGCCGGCATCTCCCCTATCGACGAGCCTTCGAAAGACGCCTCCACCACGGCGTATCCGCGCCCACTGATGTCCACCGCCACGAAAGCCAGGCTCTCATCCATCGGAACGGTGGCCTCGCCCATGCGAATTATACCGCGGCGGGTCCCCAGCGCCTGATCGAATGCCCTGCCCAGGGTTAAAGCCACATCCTCCACCGTGTGGTGCGGGTCAATCTGCAAATCGCCAACGGCGCGCACAGTTATGTCAAATAATCCGTGCTTGGCCAGGTGATCGAGCAGGTGGTCTAGAAACCCGATGCCGGTTTCGAGGCTCCCGACCCCACTTCCGTCGACATTCAGCTCCACGCTGATGGATGTTTCCCTGGTCTGTCTGTTGACCAACGCTGTTCTCGTTCCCATTCCCTCGACCCCTTCCCCGTCTCAGACGCGCTCGTCGATCTCGCGCAAAGTGGCCAGGACCCGGTCGTTCTGATCCGGCGTCCCGACGCTTATCCGCAAGCAGTTTCGCAACCCCGGGTCGTCGTAATACCTGAAGAAGATCCCGTGCCCTTCTAGGATAGCTCTAATGGCTCCAAGCTCGCCCCTCGTCAAGACGCAAAGGATGAAGTTAGCCTCGGATGGGTGCGGGCTGAGAAAAGAAATCTCCTTCAGTTCCGACGCCAGGCGATTCTTCTCCGACACTATGGTCCTCACTTTGTCGCGCAGGTAGTCCACATCGCGCAGCGAAGCGTTCACGGCCGCCTGAGCCGCCACGTTAACGTTGTAGGGGGGCTTGATCTTCAGGATGTAATCCACGAGTGTGCGGGGAAATATGCCGTACCCGATTCTCAGGCCTGCCAGTCCCGCCCATTTGCTGAAGGTCCGTGCCACAATCAGGTTATCGTAATTGGCCGACAATGGAATGAAGCTCTGGCCGGAAAACTCGGCGTAAGCCTCGTCGACGAGCACCGGCACGCCGGTACTCAAAAGCTCGATTAGATCATCCCGGGCAATGAGATTGCCGCTGGGGTTGTTGGGCGAAGCTATTACGATGACCTTCACCCGTTCGTCCATCCGCGCCAGAATCCCAGGCACGTCTATCTGGTACGCGCTACCGCGCTCCACGTTCCTCAGGGTTCCGCCACAACTGGCGGCGGATGAGGAGTAGTAGCCGAAGGTGGGCGGGCAGCTTATGATGTCCTCCCCGGGGTTCACAAAGAGACGAAACACCAGATCTATTATCTCATCGGACCCGTTCCCAACCACGACGCGTTCCGCTTCCACTCCGACGTAGCGCGAGATCAGCTCGCGCGATTCCGCACAGATCGCGTCGGGGTAAATATGGTAACGATCGTAGCGCGCCAGGGCCTCGGGGACCCTCGGCGAGCACCCGTACGGATTCTCGTTTGCGTCGAGCTTCAGAACTCGGTCGCGAGGAATCCCGGCTTTCTCGGCCAGGCGTTCAGGCGGCTCCACCGCCGCATACGGCTTGACGTCGCGCAAATCCGCTCTAATCGCGCTCTCTATTCCATATCCCTGCATCATCCCGCTTTTCCCTGCGCATCCTCGTGTAACCTTGCGTGCATGGCTCGAGCGTGGGCTGACAGCCCCTCCGCAGCGGCAATCGTCTCGGCAGCCGGGCCAATGGCCAGGGTAGCCTCCCGATTCAAAGCCACAATGCTTGTCACCTTGATGAAATCCAGCACGTTGACCGGCGAGGAAAAGCGCGCCGTTCCTCCCGTAGGCATAACATGACTTGGGCCCGCCACGTAATCGCCTACCACCTCGGGCGAATATTCTCCGACAAACACCCCCCCGGCGTTCTTCACGTTTCCCAGGTATGAAAGACCGTTTTCCACCAGTAAACACAGGTGCTCCGGCGCATATTCATTGGCAAGCTCTATGGCCTCTTCTACGCTTCCCACCACTACTGCTCCGCCATTTTCCCTTAAGGATTCTTTGGCGGTTGCCGCACGAGTCAGGCGAGTCAATTGATCCGCGATTTTACCATTCACCTTTTCCGCGAGCGACCGCGAATTAGTGATGAGTATCGCCGAGGCCATCGGGTCGTGCTCGGCCTGGGCCAGCATGTCGGCCGCCACGAAATCGGGACTGGCACTTTCATCGGCGACAATCACCGTCTCCGTGGGCCCCGCCAGTTGATCGATGCCCACCGCTCCGTAAACCCTTCTCTTTGCCAGGGCCACGAATACGTTCCCCGGACCCAGTATTTTATCCACGCGGGGTATCGTCTCCGTCCCGAACGCCAAAGCCGCGATTGCCTGCGCCCCGCCGACGGAGAAAACGCGATCCACACGGGCTATGTCCGACGCCAACAGCGTGAGCGGCGACGGGATCCCATTCTGGCGCGGTGGGCTGGCCAGCACCACCTCCTTCACCCCCGCCGCCCGCGCAGGAATAGCCTGCATCAGAATAGTGGACGGGTAGTCGGCAGTCCCCCCCGGCGAGTACAACCCGACCCTCTCCAATGGCCGGATCATCTGCCCCAGCACGCCCTCTTCGGACAAGTCCATCCACGATTGCGGAATGCTCTTCCTGTGGAAGCTCTCTATCCGTCTGGCGGCCAGGCGCAAGGCATCGACTACCCTGCCGTCAACCTGCGCATAGGCAGAGGAAATAGCTTCTTTGGGAACCTCGATGCTCGGCAGTTGCACCCCATCTATCTGATCTGTCAGTTCCAGTAGTGCTCTATCCCCGGATTCCTGGACACGATTGACTACCTCGTCGACAACCTGCTCGGCGGAAAGGTCTGCGCCAAACACGCGGCGAATGCTCGCCCTAACAGCAGATGGTAGCGGCGCCTCCCCTAGCGGCCGCCGCCGCAAGATAGTGTCCGCGGCTTCGTTCCGGCTCAAAATGCGAATGGTCACGTTTAACTCCACAGATAGGGTTTCGGGCGAAAGCATGATATCACATCGAAAGCGCTTTTCCCAGTCTTGGTTTGACGGCAGAAGGGAAATCTTTCACTATGCCGTTAGCTCCTTTGTTGTTATGACTATGTGGCATGTGTTAGACTGGGCGGGCAGTTACCTGGAGGGGTGGCCCTGGCTGGCCAGGGGTCGACCAGTCTAGGGCTCCTGCAATCTGTTTGGGGAGCAGAATATGAGGCGTCTGGCGGTTGTTCTATTCGTGCTTCTTCTTTTTTCCTTGTCGATCGGCACCGCCTGGGCAGACGATCGAGATGAGTGGGATCGAGGGCGAAAAGCGCCAGAGGTTCCCTTCGCGCTGGTTTATCCGGCTACCGCGCTGGCTGGCTACGGCCTGTATCGCTTCGGACAGTCACGAAGAAGGAACTAGAAGCGCAATCTACGTATGCAGACGACACCTTTGAGGTCGCTGGCGGCTCGCGTATGGTGCTGGCCCCTGTTTTGGCTTTGTCTGTTTGTGCTGGTCGCGGCGTGGTATTCGCTGCTCCAGTTGGCCAGCCTGGCGCCGAGCGACACACCTTTGGCCTTCGTAGCGCTCGTTCCAGTGCTGGCAGGTTATCTGCTCATTCACGACGGACGGCGGCCCGCGACCAACCGCGATCAGGCCGACCCCTTTGTGGACGGTCTCGCTTTCCTCATCTTGTTCGCCGTGTGCTCTTTTCTGGTCTTTGTCTTGCCAGTGAAGCTTGGCTGGTACTACTGGTTGCAGCGGCTGGATCTGCTGCTGGTGCCCGTTTTTGCCACGGGCATAGTGTTCCTCTTTTGGGGTTGGGCAGGGGTGGCCACATCCTGGCGGGGGTTGCTCTATCTGACGCTGGTATGGCCCTATCCCTTGGTCCTGCTGCAGCAAGGGATGGCACCGATTCTGACTGCGCTCACCACGGCATTCGGCAGACTGACCGTACATAACTTAGCATTACCGATCTCTGTCTCTGCGAGCGATCCAAGTCGGTTCGTGGGTACCGGAGCGGAGAGTTTTGCCATCATTATCGCCGATGAGTGCTCCGGCGTGAACGCCGTGATCGGGTTCTTGGTAGTGGGATTGCCGCTGGTGCTCACATGGTCCGGCCGGCCCTCGAGTAAGGTTAAGTGGCTGCTGACCGGAATGGCGATGGCGTTTTTCAGCAACCTGCTGCGCGTCGGAATACTGCTGTACCTATCGGCCGCCCACGGTGTAGAGTTCGCGCTCGGCACCGTGCATCCCATCCTGGGCACAGTTCTGTTCGTCGGGGTGTTCATGGTTATGCTTGTGGCGACCAGGTTCTTTCGCCTCAGATTCGACACCGACCCCCTGTCCGTCAATCCTCCTTCCCAAGGAATGCTGATCCCGGACGGCTTTCGCTACCGCGTGATAGTGGTGGGCATCGCCGCCCTGGTGTTGGCCTTGGGCCAAACGACCCTCGTGCAGTTTGGACCTCTGAGCAACGATTCGGTGCCGGTCGTGTCGGCGCAAGAGGCTTCTTCCCTCCTCCCAAACATCCCGGGGTGGAATCGGGAGCTGCGGCAAGAGATCAACTGGGAACATCTCTTCGGGCCCGACTCGCAGTCCAGCGTATTCTCTTACCGTTCCGGTGAGGCATCTGTCGTCGTGCAGTTTGTCGCCACTTCCGATAAGGGCGCTCTCGACAGCTATTCCGTGGAGCAATGCAGCCTGTTCCATGGCGAAGAGGTCGTCGGAGTTTCCACCGTGAGCCTGGGACACGGCATCTCGGGTCGCCTGGTGGAATCCAAATTCACTCCTGTGGGAAAGCGGAAGAGATTGAACGCGAACGCGCTCTACTGGGTTATGCCCTTTGCCATCGGCAAGCACGAATACAATGCGCGGATCTCCCTTCTGGTCGACTCGGAGATGGTGCCTCGCGAGCCGCTCCCGACCGCGGCATACGTCAAGAACCCGGTACAGCACGCGCAGAATTGGCTGCTGTCCACTTTCTCACCCTACTCATCGGCCCAGTCGAGCCCCGACTTCGCGGCGCTCGACTCCTACACCCTGTCGTTTGCACGCCTAATGGTGAACGCAATCGTGGAGAAATCGGCGGCGTCGCCCGCGAAGTAGGTAGTGAGGCTTCTCCCGGATCGAACACCGCAGCTATCCCCTGCGTACGGTAGCGCCTTTCATACGGGAAATGGCGTCTTCTAGAGGCGTTGCGCCAAGATCCAGCCACTAATCAAGGTTCGTAGGGGCGTTCAATCGAGCCTGTCTCAGTAAATCTGGGTTTTTCGCCCTGGTTGGCCTATCCTCTAGCATTTTGGTCGCTTAATAACGCCTGATTTGCTTGGAGGCGGCGCGCATACGTTCGTCTCGTGCCCGGTGGCCT
>JAMDCE010000173.1 GCA_023489135.1 Chloroflexota bacterium | reverse complement strand
GTGCTATCAATTTGGTCGAAACCGTCCCGTTGAAGTAGGGCGGGCCTGGTGCCCGCCGTTTTGACATCTCGGCGGGCACCAGGCCCGCCCTACAAAGGTAAACGAGCATTTGTGGGGGGCAGGTTTGGAACCTGCCCCTATGTAACAGTTGACCCGATGGCGACCAGCCGGTCGCCGCCAAAGTTTTCGGGGCCAGACCTGGGGTGGAGTAGCAGTTGTGAATTGGGAGAAGAGAAGCGTTGAAGCGGGATCCGATTCGTGAAGCCCAGCGGCGATTAGCTGGCGAACAGGGGACCATTCGTAAGGACTGGGGAGGTCGCATTCCCGTTGCCCTGATCTTTCCCAACACCTACTACGTTGGCATGTCGAGCCTGGGGTTCCAGACGCTCTACGGGATCTTTAATGCCGAACCAGACATCGTCTGCGAGCGAGCGTTCTACCCTGATCGACCCGGTGCCGGAAGGTTGCCCGGCATCGTCTCTGTAGAATCACAGCAGAATCTGGCCGCCTTCCACGTTCTCGCCTTTTCGCTTTCCTTCGAACTGGACTATTTCAACGTCGTCGATATTCTGCGGGATTCCCGGCTGCCTTTGCGGACTGGAGCGAGGGATGAGCGGCATCCACTGGTCATCGCGGGTGGGCCGGCCGTCAGCGCTAATCCGGAGCCTCTCGCTCCTTTCATTGATGCGGTGGTGATTGGTGAAGCCGAGCCTGTTTTACCTGGATTTCTGGAAGTCATCCGAGCCGCCAGCCAAGGAAACCGCGACGATCTCCTGAGAGCTCTCGCGCAGATACCCGGAATCTATGTTCCTCGATTCTACCGCGTGCCGCAGGTTAGTAGAGGGACAGCGCCCTCATCTGTTCCAACTAATTCTGGGATATCCCTCTGGATCCCCCCGCAAGCGGGGGGAGAAGGGCACCCGCCCCGCGTGCGGGGTGGGCCGGGGAGGGGTCAAACAAGTGAAGCGGGTGCGAAATGCGGGATTTGTCCGCCACTTTCGCAAGATCCGGGACAATTAGCTGGAACAGATACAGAGCGCGGGGCCCTTACCGAATACCCAATCTCCACCAACCGCTTCCCGAACGGTGGCGACATCTCAGCAGAGAGTGAGCATAGAATCGAACCCGCTACCTCCGATTTCCAGCCTGCTATCCCGGTGCTGCGCCAGTGGGCGCGAGATCTAGATAGCTTCGCCACCACTTCTGTTGTCCTGACCAACCAAACCGAATTCGGCGACTCCTTTCTCATCGAAGTCTCACGTGGCTGCGCGCGGGGCTGTCGTTTCTGCCTGGCCGACTATGGCTTCCGTCCCAAGAGGGAGCGTTCGGTGGCTCATATTCTGGAGCAGGCCAGAAGGGGCCTGGCTTACCGGTCCAGAATGGGCCTGGTCGGGGCGGCGGTCTCAGACTACTCCCGCACTGGCGAACTGGTGGAAGGTTTGCGGTCCCTTGGCGCCAAAATATCGGTGAGCTCGGTGAGGGCCGACTCGGTCTCACCTATTTTGATGGATGCCCTGGTCGCCAGCGGTACTAGAACCTTGACCATTGCCCCCGAGGCCGGCTCGAAGCGCATGCGGCGCCTCATCAACAAGAACATTAGCGAGGAGCAGGTGCTTCGCGCCATCGCCGAAGCGGCCCAGAGTGGCATGGCAAAGGCCAAGCTCTACTTCATGATCGGCCTACCCGGAGAAGAGGACGAAGATATCCAGTCCATTGTCGATCTCTCGCGGAAGGCCAGGCTAGAGCTGGGCAAGCTTCAGCCTGGAGGAGAGGTGAGCATCAGCGTCAGTTCCTTCGTCCCCAAGGCCCATACGCCCTTCCAATGGGCGGCGATGGCTCCCTTGGCGGTGCTCCAGGGCCGGTTGAGCCATCTGCGTCGCTGGCTGCGCCACGAGGGCGTCGGCGTAGAGGGCGAAAGCCCCAGGTGGGCCCGGGTTCAGGGGGTGCTATCTCGCGGCGATCGTGCTCTCGCTCCCGTCCTGGAGTCTATGACCTCTGCATCTACGGCTGCATGGGAGTTGGCGCTGGCGCAAGCAGATCTGACCGAAGACCAATATCTGGGAGAACGCCCGAGAAGAGAATTCTTGCCCTGGTCGGTGGTCTACAGCGGAACCCGGGAGAGCTTTCTTTGGCGGGAGTGGACCCGGACTCAGGAACTCTGCCAGCGTCCTCGGGAGGAACGGCGCTCTTAACCCCTAACCCTTATCCCCTATTCCCGACCATTCCGGATTTTTCGCTGCAGCTCGTAGAGCTTGCCGATGGCCTCCAAAGGCGACATCTCGTCGATGGAGAGCTTCCTAATCTCCTCCAGAACGGGATCAGGTTCGGCGCCAAACAGTGACAGTTGCTGAACGGGCGCGCCGCCCGCGGCGACCTTGCGCCGCTCTTCGCGGTTCCCGCTCGTCTCCAGGTCGACCAGTATGTCCGTGGCTCGCCGGATGACGCTCTTGGGGAGACCAGCCAACTGAGCCACGTGGATGCCGTAACTGCGGTCCGCACCACCCGGCACGATCTTACGGAGGAATACCACCCGGCCACCGTCTTCGTGGACGGCAACGTTGTAGTTCACCACCCGGGGAAGGTATTTCTCCATCTCCGTGAGCTCGTGATAATGGGTGGCAAAGAGGGTCTTGGCACCCAGGCGGGGATTATTATGGATGTACTCTATCACGGCTTTGGCGATGGCCAGACCATCGTAGGTGCTGGTGCCCCGGCCGATCTCGTCTAACACGATCAGGCTGCGCTTAGTGGCGTGATAAAGAATGTTGGCCGTCTCTACCATCTCCACCATGAAAGTGCTCTGACCTGTGGCGATATCGTCCTGAGCGCCGACTCGCGTGAAAATGCGATCTACCAGACCGATGCTGGCGCTCTCCGCCGGAACGAAGGAGCCGATCTGAGCCATCAAGACGATGAGAGCGACCTGCCGCAGATAGGTGCTCTTCCCAGCCATATTCGGCCCGGTCAGAATGATGAGCTGCGACTCTTCGGGATCCAGATGGGCGTCGTTGGGCACAAAAGATTGTTCCACTAAAGCGAGCTCGACCACGGGATGACGCCCGTTCCGAATGACGATGCGGCCGGAGGTGTTTAACTCGGGACGAACGTAGGTGTGGCGGACGGCCACTTCGGCCAGGGCGGCGAAGGCATCCAGATGAGCCAACGCTACGGCTGTGCCGAGCAGGCGCGGCGCCGCCGCGGCGACTTGCTGGACGATCTGCGCAAAGATGACACCCTCCAATTCGCCCATCTTCTCTTCGGCGTTGAGTACCAT
>JAMDCE010000057.1 GCA_023489135.1 Chloroflexota bacterium | reverse complement strand
AGAAGCTACAGGTGATCGTCCCCCAGCCCACGGCCACGGTTGCGCCCACGGCCACGCCCACCCCTATCGGATGGTCGGCGCCGCCAAAAAACTCTTTCTCCCGATCATAGTCCGGAACTATCCGCCGTTCTCTTGGTTTGACAACTTCAGCGATCCGAGCAGTGGCTGGTACGTAGGAGACAACGGCGCGGTTGCGATGAGTTATCAAAGCGGGGAATACGAGATATTGATGCGGAACGCGAACTCTTTCGCGTGGGCTACGGCTCCGACAAAGCAGCTGTCCGCAAACTACTCGTTCTCCGCGGACATGCGCCGTTACTCAGGCTCAAATTCAGCATACGGGCTGCTTTTCGATTATGTTAGTGGCACTTCCTTTTATGCTTTTGAAGTACAGCCAGGTCTGGGGCAGTACAGTATATTTCAGTACGACAATTCCAGCTGGAAAATAATTCAAAACTGGACCGCAGATTCGAGCATCAATACTTTCACGGGAACGAACCATTTGGAGATCGTGCGTAACGCCGGTGACCTGGGCTTTTACATCAACGGCAAGTTGGTAACGTCGGCCAGCGGCGACACGACCACGGGCGTCCTCATTGGACTAGTGGCCCAATCGAGTGGCACCGTTCCCATATCGGTACACTACGATAATTTCCAGGTTTCAGGAACGCTGTCTAGCATCAGCAGCCTATCGAGCAACAACTTTTCACCAGATGGAGCTTTGCCAGGAGGCGAAGGCTCTGTTGCGAAACCGTGAGTTTTCCATATTCTTGAAGAACCGCCCCTGGTGCCGCGGCAACGCAGCCTGTCTTCAATGTCCAGGTAACTTCGCTACTGACACACTGGAGCGGTGCTTAGGCCAGCAATGCGGAGGCCTACTGTGGCAAACCTAGAATCGTGTGAGATGAGACGGCGAAACTGTGGTGATCAGTCATCGTCATAGCTGATTGATTTCGGCGCAGGAACAAAAGAGGACTACCTCGTCCTGAACTCCTTCAACCGGCTGCAATCGACGAGTCTATCCAGCGTCTTGAGGGTGAAGACCTTACCCCTTGTCGCGTAGAGAAGTTTTCTCATATCCTCGCGACGCACGCCGAAACCGCGCCCTCCGATGCAGGCGATGACCTCGTACCTTGGCTGACCTTGTGGTCGGTCGATCAAGCTCAATTCAGCAAGGTGCTGAACACGCGTTACCTTGTCCCGGGCCGTGCCATCATCCTCGGTTATCTTCGCTTCTATGATGACTTGTGGGTTAAATTCGCTCGGGATAATGAAATCGGGTGTTTGATCAAAACCTGGGATACGTTCGGCCCGTCTGGTCTTTCGATAACTAATGCCTGAGTTGCTCAACACGTCTTCAATCTTGGATTCCAGGCTGTCTCCTATCAATTCCGACACCGAATCACGGTGTCCCGCAAAAGGACGGCCTAGAAACCGTTCATATAGGAGCATTGCATATGGGACGCCGATACTCGCCATCGTACGGATAGCGTCCGTGCCAGCTTGGGTGTCGGCCTTGTCCAGGCGATGTATCTTGTTTGGTTCAACGCGGGGCGCGCCTTCTGATAGAAGCTCGCAAGCAGCGATCATAAGTGCCTCTACTCTTTGAGCGGTCTCGCCAGTTTTCCTAAGAGGCCTGAGCGGATTCAACCGAATCTTGCGATCCAATGCACGGACAAAGCCCTGGTTGATCTCGATGCCTGAACGTTGCGTAGCGATGTATGCCCATTCTGGTGGGGTGAAGCCAAGCATCGTCCTGACGACTATCACCGAAATCGGCACTTGGAACGCGGCGCGAAGCATCGCCTGTGGAGTCACATCAGCAAATCCTGAGGTGGCTTGCTTTAGGGCTTCGTATCCATCCTCGAAAACCGGGTATTCGATGAACCCCTCCCCTTTTGGCAAGACGAGAAAGTCCGATTCCAGGCAAGAGAAGACAGCAGAGATATATTCTTCGGGATTAGCCTGGATCTTATCGAGCGTAACTTCAAAAGGAAATCTCGTCATTGCTTTCTCCATAATCGGCCTCTTCTTCGCGCAGTGTCGCAAGCTGTCTTGTCGGAGAGCGGAGTATCTCCAGTTCGAGGTAATGTTCGACAGCCGAAGGCCCACCGATGTTCCGAATGTGACTAGCTACCAACGCAAGTTTCTCATCCACAGGTCTGGCGCGATTCCAACCCTGTCTGAGCCTCCAAACTGCCAATCGCATCAAATGGCCGTAGACTATGCAGCGTATGTCTCCTCGCGTTGGAACCACCTTGCCTGCGCGAAGATTTGACAAGTCAGTTTGAACGAGACCCGCAATGTCTTTCGGACTTTCGGCAATCCACCGACGGGGCACTCTGCCAGTTGAACGACACACAAAAATGGTATCAATTATGGATGAATTGGTCCCATTGATGTGGATAGAGGCTCCCATTTCTGCAGGACAGGGTATCGAAGCCGAACAGGTCAAACCTGCGTCGAGAATAGAGACTGCGAGGGGGTAATATGCATCAAGGCTGTTATGGTGATAGGTGAAGATTAGAGGAGCACCTGACTTGAGGGCTGTAGACATTCGACAAAAGGTCTCCGAAAGCCCTTCCGTGAAATGGCTAAGACCCCGGTCCATCGTGATGTTGCCCGTAAGTTCGTTTATGTTTCTTGTTGATTGGGATACGAACGCTTCCGTAGTTCTGCCGACCAGTCGCCTCAACCAGACGTAACAGAAGTCAATTAGCTCCGCGTACTGAACGTTCCCAAAATAGGGAGGGTCAGTAACGACGGCGTCTAGTGAGGATGCCGGAATCCTGGCGAGCGTGGCACTCTGGCAATGCAGCGCTACATTGCGGTGTCCATTTGCGCCAGTATCGTTTCTTCGATCTCCTATCCACTCGCCCTCGACGGGAACTTGAATTTTCCGTGCCCCCTCGTACTTAACTTCGAAAGGCCTTTCACAGTACGCCTTTGCCTTGGCGTATTTTTCCGTGATGTTCCACCAGCCGCCGCTCCCAACGTTGGTTCCTTGGCTTCGGTCTACAATGCCCAAGAAGTTAGACTCACACTGGATCAAGCTGACAGGGAATCCGTGCACGGAAAAAACGTCCAGCGACTTAAGCGCCCCGGTATCATAGCGGCAAAGCATGTTTTGATAGCGCAGCAGGTCGGACAAGTTGGTTGCCAACGCATCCTTGATCCTATCATCATCGATTCTGGTAATTGCGTGGCAACTTAGTTCGAGCGCAAGCAGTTGCCGAGCATTGAACATTTCTCTGTAGTATTGGTAGCCCCCATCCAC
>JAMDCE010000149.1 GCA_023489135.1 Chloroflexota bacterium | reverse complement strand
TTACAAGAACGTGATGGTTGTAGAGGAAGACATAGATATCAGGGACTACGAGCAGCTTGACTGGGCCTTTGCCTTTAGAGTCAATGCCGGAGAGAATGACCTGGTTACTTTTCCCGGAAGCTTCGGTTCTCTACTAGATCCCAGTACTAACTTAGAGGAAAGGGACGCGCTGAGATACGGGTCGGGGAAGTGGACGAGACTGTTGATTGATGCTACGCGGAACTGGGAGCATACCAGATGGGGAGCTTGGAACAATTCGGTGTACCCGCCTGTGATCGTTATGACCAAGGAGATGCAGCAGGCGGTGGCGAGCAGGTGGAAAGAGTACGGATTAGATGATATACAATACAAACCTACGATGATGATAGATTATGACGAGGATTTGAAGGAACGCTATGCCCTGTCAGCGAGACCGACAGAGGAAAAAGACAAGGACGAAACGTGAGGTGAGCGTGAAGGAAGTGACTTCACTTGCGATTGAGCTTAGGCGATCAGTTTCAATCGGCGCATATCCTCTTCGGTCCAGCCAATGTCTTCAAGCAAACCTTTTAGTAGCTTCTCGCCGTAAGTCTTATGGCGATGGTAGTGAATTACAACCATTCTGCCGTCCGGATGTCGATAAATCCTACTGCTGCCTCCGCTCTTGTGTTTGCCAACGACATCCAGTTGCCAACCGTCTCTCAGGAGAGCGGTAATTAGATCGTCAGGTGATTTGTTCTTTAGTTGGTCCCAAACCTGCTTTGACCAACTCACCTCGCAACCGCAAGGGTTTCCACATACTGATTACATTCAGGCCTGTGAGGTATCATTTCCTCGCCGAAATCCCCGTGTCCGGAGCTATGTCTCGAGGGAGCTATTACACCCACAGGAATCGGATCATGGTGCTTGAGTAGTGAATGCAAGTAAGCAATAGCTGCATCCTTCGCATTCTCCACAGCATCTTCCTCAGTTTCCCCGGACACATGCACACCTTTGAGAGCGGGGCAGTAGGCGTGGAACTCGCTTCCGTCAGGCTCAACGCATATTTCGACAGCGAATTCAATCTCAGGATCGTTCGTGAAGCTCATATCTTTTCCCCATTAGGTCGCTGACGGACGCAGGTGAGACAACTGCATCATAGCCAACCCTTCATCGTATGTCAAGAACAGTTCGTAGTTCTCCGCATAAACGGTGCCAAGGAGACCAGTCTCCTACCTCTTCAATTATCGGCACTTCCCGTCCGTTCTTCATACCCTCCGCTTAATGAGGTCACTAGTCCGGCAGAGAGGCCACATTGATCACCGTACCTGGGGTGCCGGATTGAGCGTGAACCTTGCTGCCTCCTGATCCAAAGACGATGGGGACGGACTCAGCATTATTGGCTCCCAGGGCCATACCGAGTGTGTCAAAAGTGGCTTCATCAACTGAAACGAGGAAAGACGTGTTTTCGCTAACACAAAAGCGGCTCTCTCGCACTTTGTTGGAAACCCGGGAGATGTATCCCAACCGGCCGATTTTCGAGGAACTGAAGTTGGGCATTTATCCGGATTCACGGGGTGCAACGGCCCCAGAGTGGGATCCCCACAGCGGCTTTCCCGTAAAATGAGGGAGAACCACTTTTCAAACGTAATCAACACAACTCGATCTTTGTGGGCTTGCCTTTCCCCCCGATAGGGATTCAACAAACTTAAGAGGCCTTCCTAGCTTCATCCAGCCGCTTAGCTAGCAGACTTAGTAACCCTATGTATTCGAGAGCCTCTTCGGCCGAGTCTCCGACGAATGAATGCGCTCTTGGGTTGCGGATAGCGGCCACGGCGCCTTTGAAAAGGTAAGTCATACCTAAGTGGTAGTCTCGCCACGTTTTACTGCCAAGGTCACCGAAGACCAGGACAGGCTTCTTCTCTGAGAACACCTGGTTTACCAAGTCGTCGCCATCAAGGTCGTATCGACCAGATTTGTCCTTCAGTAATTGGATCAGGGCCTTCGAGGCGTTAAGAACCGCCTCTTCGTAATCGCCGTTTTCGTACTGTTTCATGCACTTTCCGGCAACCTCCGGATGGAGAGACATAACTCTCAAGAAAACGTCTGCCTGTGCCACTGGGTCGGAAGTAAGGTCCATTCTCTTTTCTTCGAGCCAAGCCTTCAACTCGCGAAGCACATTGACTGCTGAGGTTGTGTCGTAGTTGTCATAAAGCACGTTTCGGTAATCGCTGTATTCTTCAGATTCCTCTCCGAAAACTTCCCTGATTGTGCTCCTTATTTTGAACGAGAGGATATTGCACGTCCCATTGTGCCAAGGGTCTGATGAGGGGTCGATGGTCTCAAGCTCGGCGATTCGTGCGTTGAGTTTCTGGATTCCACGATTTATGTCGTTTTCGGTGGACAAGTTAGCCATGTGTTGGAACTCTCATCCTGACGCTTAGAATGACTCCAGGCCGGTCGTTTTCGTTTCAGTCCCTATGGTTTCGGTACGTGCTCGAAAAGCCATATCTGCCCGCTTCAATGGGCCATGCCTAGCCGCCGGCGGTCCAGACGTTCCGCCACGGTTAGGTCTTGTGGTTGCGGCGGGTTCTTATCACGAAAGAAGAAGTTAGAAACTGGCCAGAGAGGCTTCCGCTCTCATTGGCGATTTCCCAACGCGTTTCCTAATCCGCCCGTGGGATCCGCTTCAAGCATCGAGGTCATAGCACCAACTCCTCCTGAAAACCTTCCTGCCGTCGGACCTTAGGCGCCTTGGCAAAGCCTCCAGCGGCCCACCTTGGCAATTGGGGAGACTTACCGGCTAACAGGTCGTCGACACTGCAAATCTGTATGCGAGGATAATCTTGGTGCCATAGCTCCGACTGGTAGAAGCCTGCGCTGAGGGCTTCTTGGCGCATGGGCTCCGTAGAGGACTCCAGCGTCACGAACAGCCCCATTTCGGCCTTGTCCCGCTCCATCGTACCTTTCAGGTCCCGAATCTGAGCGGCGTTAACGTGACCGCTCTTGACTTGCACAACAATGTGCTTCGCCTTGCCACCAGACTCGACAAATCCAATGATTCCGTCGATACCGCGGTCGGCACCTTTCTTGCGCTCATCGCCCACCGGGTTGGCGCCTAGGAGGGAGAGGGCCCACCACTGAAATTGATAGCGGTCCTGATCAGCGAGAGCCCAGGCGCCAGCCAAGTCTGTAGGTTCGCCAACGACCCGGTAATCCTTCCCTGGCTTCAGCCCAAAGCTGTCTTCTAGCCGCCTCTTCATCACCGTGATAGCGAGATGCGTGATATCGATGCCGATCCAGCACCGCTCAAGTTTGTGGGCTGAAGCCAGGGAAGGATTACCG
>JAMDCE010000328.1:707-3302 GCA_023489135.1 Chloroflexota bacterium | reverse complement strand
GAGGACGCGATAAGACCAGGCAAGGGAAGCCGGAAAGGAGATGATCACATTGAAGCACCAGATATACCTGACGGTGAACGGCGAAAGCCACGATCTATTGGTTGCGCCGAACCGAAGTCTTTTGGAAGTACTGCGTGATCAGTTTGGTCTACTGGGTACCAAGAAAGGTTGCGACACGGGGGACTGCGGAGCCTGCACCGTGATCATGGATGGTCTGGCAGTGAATGCTTGTCTGGTTCTGGCGGTGGAGGCTAGTGGAAGAAGTATTACGACTATTGAGGGCTTGGCCTTGGATGGAAAGCTTCATCCTTTGCAGCAAGCCTTTGTGGATCTTCACGCGGCGCAGTGCGGTTTCTGCACTCCCGGGATGCTCCTGTCGGCGAAAGCGTTATTGGATCGCAACCCCAAGCCAAGCGATCCGGAGATTCGAACGGCGATAGCCGGTAATTTATGCCGGTGCACCGGTTACTCCAAGATCGTGGAGGCGATTAGAGCGGTGGCGAGCTAGGCGGAAGAGAATAGGCAGCTCAGGAGGGAGCAGAGAAGATGGAAGAATATGCGGTGATAGGTAAGAGAGTGCCTAAGACGGACGCTCTGGAGTTGGTGACAGGAAAGGCCAGATTTGCCTCCGACATCAAGCTTCCGGGGATGCTGGTAGGGAAGATTCTGCGGAGCCCTCACGGACACGCCAAACCTTTCGGTCCCAACATCGCCGACGACGTGGCTATCAAGGTAGATAAGGTGCGATACTTCGGGGACGAAGTGGCCGCCGTGGCGGCAGTTGACGAGGACACCGCAGAGGAAGCGCTTCGGCTGATCGAGGTGGAGTACGAACTGCTTCCGGTGGTTTTGGATGCTGAGGAGGCTATGAAGCCGGAAGCACCATTGATCCACGAGGGCGTAGAAAATAACGTCTGCTACCAGCGGTCAATCCGTGCCGGGGATATAGAGAAGGGCTTCAAAGAGGCAGACCTGATAATCAAGGAGAAGTTCGTCACGTCGAAGCCCCAACACGCTCCCCTGGAGACGGCCGGGTGCGTCGTGGACTGGGACCAAATAACGGGCAAATTAACGATGTGGAAAAGCACCCAGTCGGTATTCTATGATCGAATATCGATGGCCGTCTGCCTGGGGGTGCCGGAGACGAAGGTAAGGGTAATCAAACCCACGGTTGGCGGTGGCTTTGGAAGCAAGACCGATGGCGTGATGCCGATGGATGTTATTGCGGCCCTATTGTCGAAGAAAACCGGGAGGCCAGTATCGATAATCTGTGACCGCTGGGAGGAGACGGCGGCGACCAGAACCAGACACCCCCAGATAAGGTACGTCGAGATGGGGTTCAAAAAGGACGGCACTATCACGGCCCACCGGGAGAAGTTCATCAACGATACCGGCGCCTACGTCGGTATGGGGCCAGCGGTGAATATCCTGACCTGCATCTTCGCCAAAGGTCCATATAAAACGGAGAATATTTGGATCGACGGATACACCGTCTACACGAACAAGGCCAATTCCGGCCCGTACCGAGGCTTCGGGACGCCGCAAAGCACCTTCATCCGGGAGCAGATGCTGGACAAAGCGGCGGAGAAACTGGGTTTGGATCCGTTAGACCTCCGGAGGCGAAACATAATAAACCCTGAGGACTGTCCCTTCACAATGAGCCAGGGCCTTCGAATAAACAGCTCGGGAGTGAGGACCTGCCTTGAGGAAGCGGCGAAGGCGATAGGATACGAAGAAAAGAGGAAGAAGAAGGAGAGAAACAGGGGCTTGGGTTTGGCGACGATGTTCCAGTGGAGCAGCGCGAGAGACAGGCCCGAGACCAATGCTGATTTTTCGTCGACTTACGTCAAAGTAAACGAGGACGGCACGGCGACGGTGTTTAGCCAGGCCAGCGACCTTGGTCAGGGTGTGTATACCGTCTGCGCCCAGGTAGTGGCAGAGGAACTGGGAATTCGCTATGAGGACGTTAGCGTGGTAACCGCCGACACGGAAACGACGCCGCCGGCGTGCCTGGGGACGTGGGGTACCCGGGGCGCGCTGACAGCAGGGAACGCGTCGAAGATAGCCGCGATGGACGCCAAAGAGAGACTGATGTCAGTGGCGGCGGCCATGCTGGAAGCCTCGGCCGAAGATCTGGAAGCGAGGGATAGACGCATCTACGTGAAGGGCTCGCCGGAGAAAGGACTGCCGGTAAGCGAAGTGGCTCACGCCGCTCATTTCACTACAGTCGCTGGAGAGGCCGGACCTATCCTTGGTCGAGGCTATTGGGATTCTCAGTGCGACCTGCCTGACGAGTACCTGAATGGCAATATGTGCGCGACGTACTCTTACGCTGCTAACGCCGTCGAAGTAGAAGTGGACCCGGAGACGGGCAAGATCGAAATACTGTCCCACGCGGCCGCGCACGATGTCGGGCGAGCGCTGAACCCGGCCATTTGCGAAGGGCAGATTCATGGTGGGACTAGCCACGCCATAGGGTATGGGCTCTATGAAGATATGATCTACGAACCCGGATCTGGTAGGCTGCTGAATGCGACATACCTGGATTACAAGATACCCACGGCACTGGATATGCCGGACGTTAAGGCCATCCAC
>JAMDCE010000328.1:0-697 GCA_023489135.1 Chloroflexota bacterium | reverse complement strand
TAAGACACGAATCCTCACAATCTTCTCGGAGTTAGGGGCATAGGAGAGACGCCGAACAATTGCGGTGCTGCGGCGATTGCTAACGCTGTGTATGATGCCGTCGGCGTTAGAATCACCAGCTTACCGGTGACGGCAGAGAAAGTGTATAATGCCCTAAAGGAGAGGCGAGCTAAGGGCTCCTAGCGGCTCAACTCGATCGCTCTGGAGCGGCGTGGTGAAGGTGCTGCAACCTGTTTCTCTACCTGCGACCGCAAAGGAGGAGGGAGCGACAATCGAACTCCCTGCACCTTAGCGGGTGACTTTTAATACTTCGCGATCTCAGGCGAGGAGGCCGACGAGTAAATGGAAGTCAGAAAAATATCGAATTACGTAAACGGAGAGTGGGTGCCCTCGCAGACGGTGAATTACTTGGATGTCGTCAACCCGGCTACCCTCGAAACTCTGGCGCAGGTGCCGTTCTCAACACCTTCAGAAGTGGATGGCGCTGTCAGAGCAGCTCAGGAGGCGTTCCGGGATTGGCGATCAACTCCTCCCCCGACCAGGGCGCGTTACATGTTCCGACTCAAGGGTTTGATGGAGGAGAACTTCGAAGAGTTGTCGAGATTGGTCACAATGGAGAATGGCAAGACCATCGACGAGGCGCGAGGCGAGGTGAGGCGAGCCATTGAGAACGTCGAAGTATTAAAAGTCACCCGCT
>JAMDCE010000032.1 GCA_023489135.1 Chloroflexota bacterium | reverse complement strand
TCTTGAGCTTCAGCTTGGGCAATCCTTCGCCCTCCCAAAGCTGAATAGCCCTCTCCATAAAATGCTGTTTGGGAAGCGATATCGGAGGATAGTCCCACTTCCGAGTAGCATCAATAAGTATCGCCGACGTCCCTTCCACGGTAGGGAACGTCTGAGACTCGTGGGTGAGGGTACCGGGCGGCGCCGCGGAATGATCCAGCATCGAGCCCTTGCCCATTGTGATGCGTGTGTCGCGGTGCGGCATCATTCGGAAACTGAGTGCCCAATTCACCGAGTCGGCATCGCGAGGATCGACATCGTCGTCCACGGCGATGATGATCTTGCCAATCGTGGGATCGAGCGCCACGGCGGCATTGAGCGCCTGCCACGGCTGGCTGGGGTTGGTCTTTCTCGTCTGAATAACCACGTACTGCCAACTGCCGCTGGATTCGTGGAACGCCACGTCTAGAACCGCTGGGTTGTTGCAGTCGTAACGCAGGAATTTGTACATCACCCCCTCGTAGGCAATCTGGCGGATTTTGCTGGACTCTGAGGGTGGCATCTGGCTGATAATGGCGTGGTAGATGGCATCGCGGCGATGGGTGACGCACTTTATCTTCAGGAATGGGTTGAGGATGCGGTCGCCCATGTAGCCTGCGTACTCGCCAAAGGGAGCCTCTGGCTCGACGAACTCGGTGTCCATCACTCCCTCGATGACGATCTCAGCCTGCGCCGGTACCTCCATATCGATTGTCTTGCATTTTACTACTTCCACAGGTTCGCCCATCAGGGCCCCGGATACCGCCAACTCGTCGATCCCATATGGCACCTTGGCTGCCGCCGCGTAGGCGACACTGGGGGGTCCACCCATCACCAGCGCTGCCTCCAGGGGAACACCCTTCCTGCGAGCTTTATCCCAGTGCATGTAGATGTGCTGGGTAGGATGGACGAAGATGCCCAGCCTATCCTTGGCCTTGACCTGGGAGCGGTAGTTGCCCACATTGCGGATGCCCGTATCCAGGTCTTTGGTTATCCAATGTGTAGCGGTGGTGTAGGGGGCGTTATCGAATCCAGGCGTGGAGATAGGAACAGGGATCTTCTCGATGCCGTTGCCATCTCTGTACAGTTCGTCGCCCATTATGACCACGTCGTGGACCGGGCCCGTAGGCACCAACCTGGGCGTCAACTGGTTGCTCAGCGCCTGGGCCCATCTTTCCCGGAGGTCCTCTATCTCACAGCCCGCACCTAGAGCATAGATCTCACGAGAACCAGCTACGATCGCCACGGCCACGGGCATATCGTACCTTCGTCCCTTGACGTCGACGACGTTTTCGAAAAGGAAAGCCTTGCGCTCGTCTTCGGGCAGGCCTCGGAACTGAAGCCGGACAAAGGGCATAAGTTCGGTGTCCTTGTCGATCTGGGTCTTCACCCGCACGAGCTTTCCCTTATCCTCAAGCAGCCTGATGTGATCCCGCATGTCTCTAAGATAGGTCATTAAAAGACTCCCTCTCTGAGGCAATCTATCTAGGGATAGGCAGCGTAAGCGGTTCAGCCCGTCCTTTGCAGCGCGCCCATCTTCCCCTAGAACCTCCAATGAGCCCAGGTCACTATACTACCAGTCGGAGCGAGGGTCAAGACGTCACCTTTGCCTAGGAATAGTCTTTTGTTGCTGAGTCTTCAGCAGGCGAGGGGCAGATAGGACAACCTTTGGGCTTCGCCCAAGACAGGTGTGCGGTCCAAAGGGACCCTTGCGGCTATGGGAAATCGCTTGCGCCTCGTAGCTGCTCGTACTATGCTACATCCACGGCGATCCCACCTTGCACAAAGATTACTGATCAACAACGAAGAGCTAGGAACCGAGGTCGCCACTGCACTTGGCACGGCCCCTGCGTTGATGCTGCGGGGCAAGCCCATCTTCTTCACCGAGGAGGAATCGAAGATGATCAAGCATCAGGTCCACAATCATAGCACGGCTCCACCCGCGTGGCAGTATTACGTCGACCGAGCGACCCGCAAGGTGTAGACAGACCCGGGTGACGAGGTTGCCTTTAGACCTACGACCGCCGGTCGGTTCGGATAGAGCTTCGCATTCCTTCGATGCATGTCGCCAAGGTTCATCTTCTAACCTCTGTCTTCGAACTTAAACCCTTCCTTGGTAAACAGCTTCAGACAAGCCTCTACCACTTGAGGATCGTAAAGGATGCCTCTATATTGCGAGATTTGCTCCAACGCCTCTCCTATGCCTAAAGCCGGGCGGTAAGGCCGGTGCGAAGCTATTGCCTCCACCACATCAGCTACAGCTAAGACTCTTGCTTCCAGAAGAATCTCATCGCCCGACAGACCTAAGGGATAGCCAGAACCATCCATCCTCTCGTGATGTTGATGCACGATTTGGGCTATAGGCCACGGAAACTCTATCCTCTTCAGGATGTCGTATCCGACCTGTGGATGTGCCTTGATCAGAGTGAATTCGGTGTCGCTCATCCGACCGGGCTTGCTGAGGATTTCGGCCGGAATACCTATCTTGCCGATGTCGTGAATCAGCCCGGCCAGCCGAATTGCCTCAATCCGATCTTCAGAGAGGCCTAGTAACTGGCCTATGGCCGCGGCAAGCTCGCCAACGTTTTGCTGATGGCCCGCCGTGTATGGATCCTTCATCTCGACCGTCATTGCCATGGCCTGGATGGTCCCCTCTAAGGTTCGCTGCAGCTTTTCGAAGCTCTGTTTGACGCTTTCCTCCGCACTCTTGCGCTCCGTGATGTTGGTAACCATCCCCAACGCGGCGGAGTAGCGTCCGGCTTCGTCGAAAATGGGAGTCGCCGACAAGATAGTCCACACGTGTGAGCCGTCCTTGCGCCGGAACTTGAAATCGTGCTGTTCCCTGACGCCGTGTCGCCGACGGTCCAGCAAGGTCTCGGTAAGGCTTTGATCCTCCTCGTCCGTAAACACGAACAGTGGCTGGCCCATCATCTCGTCCGCGGTGTATCCAAGCATTTCGGCCATTCTGGCATTGACAAAAACCGTCTTGCTTTCGGCGTCTATTACCCAGATGCCTTCTACCGCCGTCTCGACGATGCGTCGATAACGTTCCTCGCTCTGCTGCAGCGCCGCCTCGGCCTGCTTGCGCTCGGTGATGTCCCTCTGGATAGCGAGAAATCCGACGATATTACCTTGTTCGTCAAGAATGGGGTTGGCAGAGCCCTCGACGTTCAGCAGTCGGCCATCCTTGGTTCTATTGATGAACTCCCCTTTAACTGCCTGCCCGCTCAAAATCATATGCCAGAAGGCCGAAATGCTTGGATACA
>JAMDCE010000537.1 GCA_023489135.1 Chloroflexota bacterium | reverse complement strand
ATCCACGTACTCAGAGTAAAGCTGTCCTCGGCGGAGATAGAGTTGATGGTTTCTTGGATCTTTTCGAATCGCCTCGCCGAGAGCCCAGGCGCCCTCGTCCAGGAGAGCCCGACGTTCTGCAGCGTCGCCGCTTCGCGCAGCTTTCCACGTGAGCAACCAGGCATACTGCGAGTAGTAAAAGATGTCGTCAGGACTTAGAGCGATCGCCGCCCTCATCGTATCGATCTGTTCGGGACTACCAATGTGACCGCCACTCCGAGCAGCCTTGAAATGCATATCTGCGGCAAACGGTCTAGTTACGAGTTGCACGCCGGCGACAAGAAAGGCCGCAAGTGCCAGATGAATTGCTACGGCGCCCAGGCGACCAACGTCGAAACGTAGTTGCCTCATTTCGCGTGCCCCGAACGTTCCTGCGGCAATGCCCATAAGCGCCCAGAATTGTGTCCCAGTATCGACCGTCGGGAAGATGAACAGGGTGTTTGTTACGTACGCCACCAGCGTGCCTAACAGCGAAGCGTGAAGAATGCCACAATGGCTGCCCCTAGGCCCCTGCCATCTCCGGAATAGCAAAAGGAAACCGAGAATGACTCCTAGGTACGATATTATGCCCGGGATCCCGGCGGCTACACCCGCCTCAAGGATTTCGTTGTGAGCCTTATCAGGAAACCTGTCGAGTCCCTCAGCTCTGGCGTACTGGATGGGAGCAAATCTCCCGAATGTCTGCGCGAAGGAATTAGGTCCGCCCCCAATGAGAGGACGGTCCATTATGACGGCGATTGCCCCCTGCCAGTATCCAAGGCGACTGCGAATGCCAGCGTCCCTGACCTCCCAGGCGTCCAGCGCCCTGCCCAGGGCCGTGTCTCCACTGGTTACTTCTAGGGCAGGGCCGGTTTCAGGGGACCCACTGGGCTGCGTAATCATTTGCCGAACTGGCGCAAACCACCCGAATTGCGCCGCAGCCACTGCTGCCACGAGGATAATGGCGCCTGAAACGAGCAACAACCTGTGGCGCCACAATTCTCTGTAGAGCATCACGACGAGCAGTAGGCTGGATGCACCGAAAGCAAGCCAGGCGCCACGGCTTAATGTGAAGACGAGACAAAGAGCGATTAGTAAAGTGGCTATGGCGAAAAAGATGCGACGGGGACCTGACCTGGCCGCCAAAGACAAGCCAACTGCGATGGGGAACAGCAAGGCTGTGTAGGTGCCCAGAAAATCAGGGTTCCCTATTGTCGAGAACGCGCGAGCGCCAAACGTTGGGCTCAGTCCCATCGGTGCTCCACCGAAAAACTGATAAATGCCTAGCGCGGACACGACGGCTCCAGTCGCTACTGCGACGGTCAGTGCGGTTTGCACTTTCGCAAGATCAGATATGACGAATGCAGCTAGGAAGAACACTACGATGTAGTTTGCGATCGTCACTAGTCCATCTGCGCGCACGTGATTCCCGTACAGGCTGAAGGTGGGTGACACAGAAAAGATGGTTGCTATGCTCAGGATGGCCACGTACGCGATAACTGGCAAGGACACTCTGCGGTCTATTAAGGTGATCCTGCCTCGAAGTGCGACGAACGAAGCAAACGCCGCAATCACAATCAGTGTCAGGACTCGCAAAACCGTTACTTTGGGGATGGAGAAAACCTCGTCTGTGGCAAAAAAGAATGTCAGAGGCACGAGGCTGATAATGCCGATGAGTCCTAGCTCCGCAACCTTGTACGCCACGACTTGTGCGATATCACGTCCCCGCCGCAGCGACCTGGCAATAGATCTTTCACCAACCAATGCCGGCGTTGCTGGTCCAGCACCACCAGTCATCATATGCGCGCTCCTGGCAACCCGCGCTGGTTGCCCAAGATTGATTCAAAGGCAGCGACCTCGCATGAATGAGGCCGCTGCCTTGTGAGCGCGCGTATTATAGCACCTTGTCGTTGATCGAGCAATGAAGAGCGCCAGGTAGAGTCTACGCCAGGCTACGATTACCAGCCACTGGGATCCTTGCGGTGGCAGTTCTCGCAGACTCCGCGATTGTCTAGTCGCAGGAGAACGCTTGGATTGCTGGCGTTGTCGTATTGCGTGGCCGTGTTGTCAGGACGGCTGTAGTCCGTGCTTGCATAGCCAGTCATCGACGTATTGGTACCGTGAGGAACGTGACAGGTCAGACAAACAAGCTTTTGATCGGTGCTGCCGGCGAGCGGTAGGATGAATTGCGCTGGAGAAGAAGGCGCCACCGTAAAATCTATCCTGTGACGGTACTTGCTGTCGGACTGGGCAACCGAGCCTATTCCCGACGAATTGGGTGTAGCGTAATAGCGTGTATGGCACGCAGAGCACCAGTTGGATATGTTGAACGCGGTGGCCACGCCCGATGTCCACGGCAGCGTAGTATAGCTCTTCGTTGGGGAGCCCTCGTCTGTCCACGGTACGCTGACGCTGGGACTACCAAGTGTCTTTGTTAGCCTGTATGTGTTCGTTCCGTGCGGGTCGTGGCAGTTCGTGCACGTGAGCTTCATTGCCGTGAGCGTAGAATCGCCCGGACCGCTACCCCAGATTTTCTGTCCATCCGTGTCGAGCGTGTGTTTCGAGGATACCGTGCCGCTCACAGGGGCGCTCCAACTCGAGCCGCCCCACGTGCGTTTGACTGAGGCATAGCTGAAGCCGCCGCCGTTCAGTGGAGCATTCGATACTGACGACGAGGAATAAGGGCTCTGTCTGGTTGATTGGTATAAACCATCCTGGACATTAGTGTTGGCACCGACGTTGCCCGTGCCGTGGCAGCTATAGCAAAAATCCGTAATTGTGCCAGCTACATCCAGTAGCTTGGCCTGCAATCCTGAGTGAGCGTTATGACAGGCTGCACACTTATCGGTAGTAGCCGTGTAGTCTCCGTGAGGCCCACCGTCTGCCATCGCCAGGCCGGTAGTCGCAATGATACCAATGACGACGGCAGCCACCGTGGCTGCGAATCTGACCATCCGTCCCTCTCCTTCCCCCTCTCGCCAGGCCGCAATGCCAGTCGAGTTCTGTGTCGTGGAGTTGCAGTTTCCAATGGCGGGCTACATGGCAGGGCCAACCTCGCCATCTTTGGAGCACAGTTTACCACGTGTGCGGTAACAATGCAATACTTCAGGCCAAAACCCAAATCCGTGAGTGAAGGCGGATTGGGGGGAAGGGAAAGTGGAGAGACGTTCAATGCCTGTTGATGGAGATCGCTGTTGGAATTGGCTGCCTCTCAGCAGAGCACCGATGAAGGTCATTGGTTGAGAGAAGGGGAGGGCAAACGTGACCTGC
>JAMDCE010000530.1 GCA_023489135.1 Chloroflexota bacterium | reverse complement strand
AGCGACGTAGATGGGGTGCGGCACGGTGACATCAAGGCGGCCGTAGGGCGGGGGCTTGTCCCCCGCCAGGGCGCTGCGAGCAGGTATCTTGCCCGCTCCTGAGCCTCTAACCTTCAGTCTCTACCAGCGGGTGCTTCGCCCCTGACGACAAGCTCCGGGCATCCGCCTCCAACCTAATGGGAACGATGGGAGAACCAGCTAGGTGAGAATAATCGTCGGGATTACCGGCGCGTCTGGCTCGATCTATGGAATAAGGCTGCTGCAAGTGCTCCACGACCGGCCCGATGTCGAAACGCATCTGGTAATGTCAGAGGCGGCCCGACGCACGGTGGATTTGGAGACCGATTTCACCGTCTCCCAAATCGAGAGCCTGGCCGACTACGTCTACGATATTGATGACGTTGGCGCGTCCATCGCCAGCGGTTCCTTTCGAACGGAAGGAATGATCGTGGCTCCTTGCTCTATCAAGAGTCTCTCGGCCATCGCCACTTCCTTCAGTTACAACCTGCTCATCCGTGCCGCCGACGTGGCGCTGAAGGAACGACGAAAGCTGGTCTTGCTGGTCAGAGAGACTCCTCTACACTCAGGGCATTTGAAGCTAATGATGGAACTGTCTCAGTGCGGCGCCATCATCCTTCCGCCCATTCCGGCGTTCTATCACCATCCCAAAACCATCGACGACGTGGTCGACCAGACCATCGGCAAGGCCCTCGATCTGTTTGGACTCGATCACAACCTCTTCCAGCGGTGGGGTGAGGAGGCCGATGCGTGAGCAGTTTTGAGTTCCTGGAGCCAACCAGCGTCGCGGAGGGCGTTGGCCTACTGCAGGAGCATGGCGGCCAGGTTTCTATCATAGCCGGGGGCACCGACCTGCTTCCCAGGTTGAATCAGCAGATTCGACACCCCGCCTTCCTTTTGGATCTCAGCGGGGTGCCAGGCCTGGATCGCTTCGAGCACGTCCCTGGCAAGGGTCTTCAAATCGGCGCTTTGACCCCTGTCCAGGTACTGGAGAAGTCATCGCTCCTTGAGAGGACTTTCTCGGCCCTGGCCGAGGCCGCTGCTAGCGTGGCAACACCCCAGGTGCGAAATCTGGGAACCATTGGCGGCAATATTTGCCAGGATGTGCGCTGCTGGTACTTAAACCAACCCCAGGACTGGCGAGAATCCCTGGCCCCTTGCCACAAATTGGGAGGAGAGGTCTGCCACCTCTCTAAGGGTGGAAAGCGCTGCACCGCCATCTCTTATTCCGACACCATCCCCGCTCTGGTGGCGCTGGAGGCCGAAGCGACCATCATTGGTCCGAAGGGGAAGCGGACTGTACCTATCGCCGATTTGGCCAGCCGAGGCGAAACCTCCGGTCTGTCGCGGGAGGAGATTCTTACGGAAGTGAGGGTCCCCGATCCGGCGGCCCAATCAGGAAGCGCCTACCTCCGGCATAACCTCCGGAAAGCCATTGACTTTCCGGCCGTGGCTGTGGCGGCGATGGTTGAACTGGACGGAACCATTTGCCGGAAAGCTCGCCTCGCGCTTGGCGCCGTCGTGCCAGCACCGTATCGCGTTCGGGAGGCTGAAGAGGTTCTTCAGGGGGCCGAGCTGAACAAAAAGGCCATTGCTCAGGCGGCGCATATCGTCGGCGACAAGGCACGCTGTCTTTCCGATCTCTACTACACAGCAGAGTATAAGCGCCATCTCGTCGAGGTTCTGGTCGAACGGGCGTTGGTAACAGCAGGGGAACGAGCTCACCGCTGCTAGCCGACCAGCGCTAACAGCCTGAGCGGTTTCCGAAGGGGACGTGTCTTGACCAAGCGCCAGATGGAATTGTTCGTAAATGGAGACAATTACGAAGTTGCCGTCGAGCCAGCAACCACTCTCCTGTCGGTGCTGCGGGACCAGCTCCGGCTGACCGGAACCAAGAAGGGCTGCGGCCACGGGGCCTGTGGTTCTTGCACCGTTCTCCTGGATGGTAAGCCGGTCAACTCCTGCCTCGTCCTGGCCTGGCGAGCCCGAGATAAGACCGTCCTGACCATCGAGGGTCTGACCCAGGGAAGGGACCTTCATCCTCTGCAAAAGGCCTTCCTGGAACACGGCGCGGTCCAGTGCGGCTATTGCACTCCCGGCACTATCCTTTCGGCGAAGGCGTTGCTGGATAGCAACCCTCAGCCGACCGAGCGGGAGGTCAGACTAGCCATATCCGGAAATCTTTGCCGCTGCACCGGCTACGCCAAGAGCGTGGAAGCCATTCTTGCCGCTGCCGCGGAGGGACGCTAAAACCATGGGCGAACATTCTGCCATCGGCCGGCGGCAACCCAGAATCGACGGGGTAGAGAAGGTGACCGGCGCCGCCGAATTCACCGAGGATATCTTCTTGCCCAATATCCTCACCGGCAAAGTTCTCCGCAGTCGCTTCGCCCACGCCAGGATTCTCTCCATCGACACGGCCAAAGCGGAGACTCTTCCTGGCGTCAAAGCCATCATTACCTACCGAGACATTCCCAATAACCAGGACGTCCTGGGTGTGACCGTGGGCGACCAGCCTATCCTGGCTGAGACTGAAGTGAGGCACCTGGGAGATCCGGTTGCCGCCGTGGCCGCCGTAGACGAGGCCACGGCTGAGCGGGCCCTGCGGCTCATTCAGGTGGAGTACGAGGAACTCCCCGCTGTCTTCGATCCAGAAGAGGCGATGAAACGAGAGTCTCCCAGAGCCCACCTGGGCGTAGAAAGCAACATCGTGGCAAGACGCAGCGTCAGGCACGGTGACATTCAGGTGGGATTCCGCCAGGCCGACGCCATCTTCGAGGACCGGTTCCAGACGCAGGGCGTCGACCACGCCCCTCTGGAGACCGACATTGCGATGGTCCGCTTCGAGCCCGATGGCACCCTCACCGTATGGGCTCCCACTCAGGCTCCCTTCCAGGAACGCGTTATTCTCTCCCGCTCACTGGGTATCCCTCACCACAAGATCAGGGTAATCGTTCCTCACATTGGGGGCGGCTTTGGTGGGAAAATGGCTGTCCACGTCCTCTACCTCACCGCGGTCCTCGCTAAGAAGGCGGAGATAGGCAAGCCGGTGCGAATGGCTCACACGCGGGAAGAAGATCTCTACTGCTCCACCATTCGCCATCCCGCCATTGTTTATCTCAAGACCGGCCTCAAGAGGGATGGCACTATCACGGCGCGCCAGTGCACCTTTATTCTCGATATGGGCGCCTACGTCCATTATGGCGACCTGGTCACCCAGTGGGTCGGGCAGACCTTTGCTGGCGTCTACCGCACCCCTCACCTTAGCTACGACGGCCCGCCCC
>JAMDCE010000595.1 GCA_023489135.1 Chloroflexota bacterium | reverse complement strand
TGGCAAGTCAGCTAGTATGAGTCATAATTGCTGGAACGAACACTAGGGCGCCCAACCACACGGCTTTCCAGTGCGCCCGATTGTTCGAGCGCGTCAAGTACGAAAGCAGGATACCTATCAAAAGGCTCGCCTCAAGGCTTTCCCGGGCTGTGATCACGAAAGACGCCAACATAAGCTCCTCCTAGCACAGGATCATTTAGTCAAGGGAGTTCAGAATAACTGGGGAACGATCTTAGGATATACTAAGATTGGAATGCAATATAGGCTAATTCCTGCTTCATGTCAATAGGTTGCTTATGATCCGACGCGACCAGTTGTGGGTGTTCGTTGCGCCCAAAGTTCGCTGATGGTGTCGCCTTTGTATCTCTACGGCACGGTATGTGCTATCCGGTTAAGCGAGGAAGCTGATCTACCCGGCAAAGCTCCTCTTCTACTTCGTGGCACAGAGGAGTGAGAGAGCGCAGCGGTGAGAGCAGAACACCTGCAGCATGGCCCTGTTGACCGCTATCGCCAGGTCGTGCAGATTCTTTTCCGGCACGGCTTCGGCTATTTGGTCAATCAGCTTGGCCTCGGACATCTGGTGCCCTTTCACTGGGGCCTGCTTGGCCATCGTCGTCGGCCTATGCCCTACACCCAGGCTGAACATCTGCGCCTGGCTTTCGAAGAGCTGGGTGCCACCTTCATCAAGCTTGGACAAATCCTCTCCACCCGCTCCGATCTCCTGCCGCCAGACTTCGTCACCGAACTCTCCAAGCTGCAGGATGCCGTCCCACCCGAGCCTACTGGCGTGATAGAGACGCAACTCGCCAAAGAATTGGGTCAGTCTCCTGCAAGTCTCTTCGTGGACTTCGATCCAATACCCCTTGGCTCTGCCTCCATCGGCCAGGTTCACGCCGCTAAGCTCGTCACAGGCGAGGTGGTGGTGGTCAAGGTGCAACGACCCGGAGTGGAACAACTTGTCGAGGCGGATCTGGCCATCCTAATGGACCTTGCTCGGCTGGCGCAAGCTCGAACTACCTGGGGCCAGATCTACGATCTGCCGGGGATGGTTGAGGAGTTTGCCAACACGCTGCGAGGGGAACTGGACTACATTCGAGAGGGACGCAACGCCGAACGCGTCGGACGGAACTTTGCGCAGGAGCCTGCCCTCCAGGTTCCCACCATCTACTGGCGCTACACGGCAAGGCGCGTTTTGACGATGGAACGTATCGAAGGCATCAAGATCAGTGATGTGGCGGCGCTAGAGGCCGCTGGTATCGAGCGTCACAAGCTGGCTGAGACGGGAGTACGCATTATTCTCAAGATGATGCTGAAGAATGGATTCTTCCACGCTGACCCTCATCCTGGCAACTTCCTCGTCAAGTCAGGCGAGGTCATTGGGCTCCTCGACTACGGTATGGTTGGGCGTCTTGATGAGCAAACGCGCGAAAACCTGATGTACCTCTTCCTTGCCATCGTGGATCAGGATATCGACCGCGCAATCGACCGACTCTCGGTGCTGGGCATCGTCGGTACGACATCCCAACTCGATCGCCTCAAGCGTGACCTGGGGCACCTCATTTCGCTCTACTGGGGCCTTCCCTTGAAAGAAATCGACATCGAACTGATCCTGAATGAGTTCCTGGAGACAGCGCGCCGACACCGGCTATACGTCCCGGCCCATCTGAGCCTGATGAGCAAAACCCTTATGATGCACGAGGCGCTTGCACGGCATCTCGATCCAGAGTTTAATCTGGCTGAGGTAATCGGCCCCTATGCGCGAGAGCTGGCTCTTCGAGCCTATCTGCCGCAGCGCTGGGGGAAACGCCTCCTGCCGGCTCTACTCGATCTAAGTCAGCTAATGGTCACGCTCCCACGACGTGTCGATCGGCTCCTGGGGCAGGCAGAGCGAGGAAATATATCGCTGAACATGCGGGTGCAGGAGACTGAACACGTGTTGGACTCGCTGAACCGGATGGTGAACCGCTTGATCCTGGGAATTGTGGCGGCTGGATTCACCATTGGGCTGGCGCAGCTATTGCAAATCTACCACACCGCTGGACTCCACTGGCTAGTGGGCTGGCTTCTCGGGGTAGGGTTTGCCGGGGTGGCAGGCTTGGCCATCTGGCTTATATTCGCCATTCTGCGCCGCGGCCACCATTAATCGCCTACCTTTTGCCTTATCTCCTCTCTAACAGATGATCGCCATATTCATTATGACGAGGAGTGTGCTGTGGACTGAACATTCGATGAGCTACTCCACCACCATTGCCATAGCATTCAACATCTTCGTTTCGTTCGGTTGAGGCCAGAGACGATAACCCTTCCGTACGTTGCAGCCAGCATCGATGCACTGCTCCCCCTCAACCCACTTAGAAGTCAGTTGAAGAACTGTGGATGCTGCGTCGGCGGCGCTGGGAAGAGGCCCCGTTTGCGGCAGCGCTGCTGGGAATCGTCGCCGTCCAGACCGTCGTGATGCTCCAGGTATGGGACGGATTCCAGATTCTGCTGGGCAAAGTCGGAATCGAAAGCTACATAGGCGCGGAATTGACCGGCCGTCAAATGCTACGCTGGACCGTTCAGCTGGAAGGAGAATCCCAACCAAGCGACTCTGTTGGATCTGACGGGAACGCCGAAATCGCCATCGACGCTTTGACCGGCGAGGTCACCTCTATCATTACCTGGAGCTAGTTTCAACCTACTCGATGCAAGTCTAAACAATCACCGTTGAGCATCTTTGTTCAGTGTGACTATGGGCGGAACGGCCTACACCGCGAAATCCTCACAGCCAGCATAACGCACGACTTCATCGACTATCGTAATTGAGAAGTTCAACCCCTCTAGCCTGGCTAAGGCTGCGTTCATAAGACCTGGAACGTTCAGAAACATAACTCACTTGAATTTAGCGAAACCAAGTCAAAGCGAAATCGGTTCGAACTATAGCTCTTACAGGACGACCCATTTCCGCTCTTTGCACAGGCACTCCGGAGATCAGCAACTGGCATACGTATTGCTGCTGAAGAAGCGTGGTTTCAGTAAATCAAGTGGAGGTCCATCTAATGGTGCAGAAAAGAAAAGTTAGAGTTGCCGTCAATGGCTACGGCGTCATCGGCAAGCGCGTTGCCGACGCCGTCAGTCTCCAGGATGACATGGAGCTAGTGGGTATTTCCGACATTACCTACGATTACCGCATCCGTGTGGCCGCGGAACGTGGCTATCCCATCTACGCCTCATTGCCAGACAAGCGGCAGCAGATGGAAGAAGCGCGGATACCAGTGACGGGCACTTTGGACGATCTCCTGCGACAGGTGGACATCGTCGTCG
>JAMDCE010000135.1:1797-3316 GCA_023489135.1 Chloroflexota bacterium | reverse complement strand
CCTTGAGCGAGTGGCGGGGGGGAGCCAGACTTTGAAAGTCTCGGTCGTGATGCCGATCTACAACGAGAAGAACACGCTCCGGGAGATTATTCGTCGCGTCGAAAGTGTGGCGCTGGAAAAGGAGATTATCTGCGTCGAGGATTGCTCGACCGACAATAGTCGCGAGATCCTTCTCGAAGAAGCAAAGAAATACGACAACATAAAGGTTGTTCTGCATCCCCAGAACATGGGCAAAGGTGCGGCAGTAAGAACCGGCCTGGGTCAGGTCACAGGAGATATCGTGGTAATACAAGATGCAGATCTCGAGTACAACCCAGAGGATTACGGCTCTCTAGTCGAGCCAATTGTGGCTGGCCGACTGAAAGTAGTCTATGGCTCCCGGTTCATGGGGAAGCGAGAATCGATGTCTCTCGGTCACGCCTTGGGAAACAAGTTTCTCACCCTTGCCGCTAACGTGCTATACGGCACTTCGCTGACCGACATGGAGACGTGCTACAAAGTATTCACAGCTGATATTGCCAGGCAAATTAAGCTGAAATCCCCGCGTTGGGGATTTGACCCGGAAATCACGGCTAGAATACTCAAACTGGGCTACAAAATCCATGAGATTCCCATTTCTTATACTGGCAGGGAGTTTCTGGCAGGCAAGAAAATAAGCTGGAAGGATGGATTCACTGTTCTCTCCACCCTCATCAAATGTCGCTTCTCCGATTAAGGATATTGAGTTAGGCGAGGAATCAGGCAGACTTGAAAGTGAGTCGATAACTCGGCGAAGAAAGTTGGCCTCGATCCTAAGGGTTCTTGCCAATCCCTTTACCTACCTTGTTTCGGGCGCAATCTTAGCCGTTCTCACTGCCCTTTTCTACTATAACATCGCGTTCACTGACCGTATTCTCTCCAACTACGACCTTTTCACTTATTTCTATCCTTACAGGGCCTTCGCCGCCGAAGCTCTGAGAAGTGGACACATCCCTCTGTGGAACCCCTTTATCTTTGTGGGGGTCCCTTTTCTCGGCAATATTCAGACAGCGGTCTTTTACCCTGTCAACCTTGTGGTCTACCTGCTCGGCCTTGACGCTCCCCACAGCATAAACGTCCTGATTCTACTTCACGTCTTCTTGGCCGGTTTTTGCATGTACGCCTTCGCCAAAATCTCGGTGGGCCTCGACCATACCAGTTCCGTGCTCGCCGGAATCGTCTTCATGTTCAGCGGATTCCTTTCCCAGCAAGTGGGTCACATCAACCAACAGAATGCGGCCGCCTGGATTCCCGTGATCTTCCTGTTCTTTGACCTCGCCTGTCGTCGCAAGAGCGTTCTGTTTGCGTGTTTGGCGGCTCTCGCCATAGCCTTCCAGTTTCTGGCAGGCCATTCCCAGGAATCGTATTTGACCCTTTTCGCTCTAGGCCTCTACTACGTGTTCCAGCTACTGCTTGGCATTGGACGGGCATTTAACCTCGGCCAAAGCTCGATCCGTGGCTTGAGTTACCATCTCTTCTTGCCCGCCAAGCTGCTTTTTGG
>JAMDCE010000135.1:0-1787 GCA_023489135.1 Chloroflexota bacterium | reverse complement strand
AAGGGTATTGGCGCTAATCACCGGAATCTTTGTCGCCGTCGTCGCGCTTGGCGTCGGCTTGGCCGCCCTGCAGCTGCTCCCCACCTATGAACTGTCCGGCGAGTCGATTAGAGGTGGAGGATTGGCTTACAGGGACGCTGCCTCCTTTTCTTTGCCCCCCTGGGAGATCCTCCGCGCTCTACTCCCGGGGTTTCTCGAGAACCCCTTTAGCGAGTACGTGGGCTACGTAGGGTTCTTGCCGCTTTCTCTGGCCATTCTCGCCTTCGCCATCCGCAAAGACAATCCCTACACCCTATTTTCACTGGCGCTGGCGGTGATCGCCATCTTCCTTGCGCTTGGAGGCTACAATCCTTTCTATCCTTTCGTGTTTAAGCTGGTCCCCGGCCTCAGTCTCTTTAGGGTGCCTGCCCGCTGGCTCTTCGTCTACACGTTTGCGGCGGCTACCATGGCCGGAATCGGAATGAGTTCTCTGACGAGGCCGTCCCTGCTCAAGAACACGGCCAATGACTTCATCCATTCCCTTCGCAAGGCCCAGTTCTGGACGGTTCTAAGCCTCCTGCTCGTTTTTGGAATCATCTGGGTTTCTCACTCTCTACTCAGGTTGCCACGGGGTGAAGTGCTGGCTATCTGGATTCCTCTGCTTGGCCTCAGCATAGCGCTGATTCTTGTGGGGCCGTGGTGGGCGCCAGATCCCAAGCTGGCGTTGGGTGTACTATCGCTCACAGCATTGGAACTATTCTTTGCTCAGACGGATCTGGACCTCAACCACCCGATTCCCCCGCAAGCGTATTCTTCTCTTCGACCCAGTGTCCTCCAGTTGAAACTAGACGAGGGCGTCTACCGCGTCCTCAGCATCTCGGTAGGGACCTTCGACCCGGGTGACATGGCCGATCTCAAACAGATACTCCGTGACCAATTGTCTCCCGAGCGAATCACAGATTTTATTGTCGCTACCAAGTACAAAGAAATCCTGACGCCAAATCTCTCGCTTCTCTACAAGATTCCTAGCATCGACGGTTACGATGGGGGAGTCCTGCCGCTGAAGAACTACGCCGATTTCAAGCGCTTGATCATCGAAAGCGAGGATCCCCCTCACGGCAAGGCCCCGGGAAGCCATTTCGACCAGGCCGACGGTCTGCTGAGAGAGCAGCTCGACGCGATACCCGATACGCAGCTCCTGGGCATGCTCAACGTCAAATACATCATCGCCGACAAGGCGCACGATCCGTGGGTGGATAACGCCTACTACGACCTTGGCTCAATGCTGAGAGTAAACAAGAACAACTCGCCGCGTCTTACCAACCTACCCTCGACTCCCGCCACAGCCATTGGCATAATCTCTTACCTATCTGGCAGTCAAAACCTCACCAACACGACCCCAGTAGCTATGGTGACAGTCTCGGACGGAACAGGGAGGAGCGTCACGGTTCCCCTGGCCGCTGGCGTGGATACGGCCGAAGGCGACTACAATCGCCCCTTCGTCAAGGTAAACCACAAGATGGCCCGAGTCTCTTCCCTGTGGAAAGGCAATCCTCAGGCCTACAACTACTACACCAAGGTCGATCTGAAGGGCATCATGTACCCCAAGGAAATCCGTTTCTCGTCGGTGGCAGACGGAGTTGAGTTGAGCGTACGCGGGGTGAGCCTCATCGACGAGCGCACCTACACTAGCGAGCCAGTCTCCTTGAACCCGCGACTCAAGGTCGTCCATAGTGGAGATGTAAAGATCTATGAGAATCTGGATTGGCTCCCACGCGCCTACCTTGTGAGGCGATTCGAGGTAGCGG
>JAMDCE010000583.1 GCA_023489135.1 Chloroflexota bacterium | reverse complement strand
GACTTTCAAGTCCAAGGAGTTGGTCAAAGAGGTGATTGACTTTTCCACCGACTTTGTCCTCAGGTTTTACGAACCTCTGCTAGCCAGTGGGACCATCGAGATGATTAGTCTGGCCGATCCCACGGCGTCCGGCGACCTCATCTCGCGCAAGCAGTTTCAGGAGTTCGCCCTGCCCTACCTTCAGAAAGTGACCGGCAAGATGCGTTCGCGGGGCATCGCCACGCTGCTTCACATTTGTGGTGATACCTCAGACCGGTTGGACCTGCTGGCACAGACTGGGGCGGACTGCATCAGTCTCGATCATAAGGTCGACCTGGCTCGGGCCAAGCGAGAACTGGGAAGCCAGGTCTGCATCGGCGGCAACGTCAATCCCGTCGCCGTTCTCAACAACGGAACAGCAGGCCAGGTGGAGGAAGTCTGTCGGAGATGCGTCCAACAGGCCGCCGAAGGGGGCAGCTTTGTGCTGATGCCCGGCTGCGATATCCCTCCTTCGGTCCCCCTGGAGAATATCCAAACCTTCGTTCGCGTGGCCCACTCTTGGAAGGCCAGCTAGCCGGAGGATATTGCAGCCTTCCAGTTAAAGTCCACGGAGATTGCTAGTTTGGCTGAAGAAATTGCCACTAACCCTAACAAGAAGTTCACGGTCCTGCTTACCGTAGGGCTCAATTCGCCCGGGGTGGCTCGCGCCGCGCTCATGTTTGCCACTATCGCTGCTGTCTCGGATTTGCAGACGGTCGTGTATTGCGTCCAGGAGGGAGCGGACCTTATGGTAAAAGGTGTGGTCGACCGAGAGGAAACGAAACCGGGAATGCCGACCCTGCGTCAGCGACTGGACGAGGCCATCGCCGCGGGAGTAGAGTTTCAGGTGTGCGAAGCGACGGCCGTGGGGCGAGGAATCACCAGGGAAGACCTCATCGAGCAAGCCAGAATCGTGGGGGGAGCCGTCCTCATCGCTAACACCTTGGAAAGCGCTGGCGTTCTTAGTTTCTGAGAGCCGGGCATCGGTCCAGTCACCAGTCAGGCCAATCAATTAGAAGGAGCGCATCGATGTCAGAGAATCGCACGTCACCTGAAAATGAAGTTGCTCTCGTCAACGGGCTCAACGTGTCCCAACTGGTCGGCGTCGTCCAAGCCGTGAACGCCAACCCTTCGTTGGGCCGGACCCTGTGGCGAGCCCGAACCAAGTGGAACGGCGGGTTCCAGGTCCAGGCCTCCATTAGGGATTTCACCGTGGGGTTGGATGAGCCCAAAGATTTGGGAGGCACCGACACAGCGCCCAATCCCGTCGAGGTGATCCTGGGAGCGTACGGAGCCTGTCTGACCATCGGTTACGTGATGAACGCGGCCGTACGGGGAATCGAGATTCAGAAACTCGAGATCGAGCTCGATGGCGATATCGACTTGCCCGGGTTTCTGGGACTGGAGATCCCGGGATTGGAAGCTCTGCCGGGCTTCACAAATATCCGGGCCAAGGTCTTCATAAAAAGCACCGCCCCTCTGGAGGATTTGGAGAAGCTCAGCCGCGATGTGACCCGCACTTCCCCGGTGGGGCTGACCCTGTCTAAGCCGGTTAACCTATCGGTGGAACTGGTGCAAAGACGTTTCGTCTAGATCGCCCCACTCTAGTTTGGACTGGGAACGAAGGTGAAAGCCGGCCTTTGTTCTCTCGATATTTCAACACATCTAGGAAGGAGAAGAACAGTGTCTGACGAGACAGAAATCAAGGAAAAAAGACTGACCGACCGCTCTCAAATGTCTGAAGCCGACCAGTACATGGAAGAGAAGATGGGCTTCGTGCCCCGGATGTTCAAGGTCATTAACACTGTGACCCCCGAGCCTGGCAAGGCCTTCGCTGATTTCTATGCGAGCATCTGGGGGGATGGCGCCCTCTCCAAGAAGCACAAAGAGTTGATGTTCACGGCCATCGGCATCTCGTGGAAGTCCCCGCGATGTTTGATCCATGTGATCCCAGCCATCAAGGCCGGCGCCACGCAGGAGGAGATTTTCGAGACTGCGGCCGTGGGAATGGTCGCCGCGGGCTTCGTGCCAGGCGGCCCGGGGATCCCCTACGCCTTCGAATACGCCCTGAAGGTGCTGGAGATAGCTGACAAGTTCAACAAGGGAGAGTCCTGGGAGTACCTGACACCGCCCGAGTTTCGCGGCGCGTAGTCTCCTTACCAGGGCGCTTCCCGACGTTAGGTCGTAACTTCCCAGGCGGCAGAGGAGAGGAACGGCGAGAATGGCTCTTAAGGGCCACTGTTCCTGCTCTTTCGTTGGGTGGTGGCCCAATTCGGCGGGCATCGAGAGATACCCGTATCGGCAAATGGACGCAAGAAGATCCATCCATTTGTCAGAATCTCACAGAGAGAGTGACCGACTGTGTTTAGATTTGAAATGGAACAGAAGGTCTTCCAGATCGGTGGCGCTAAAGTGGGCGGACAGCCAGGGGAGAATCCGCCCCTTATGATCGCCAACATGTTCCAGAAGGGCGACAAGATCATCGAGAGCCGCAAAGAGCGGAAGTTCGATCGCGAGAAGGCGAAGGAGTACATTTCCGAGCTGGAGACTCTGAGCCAGCAGACAGGCGTACCAGCCCTGGTGGCGCTGGTGGCCAACTCGGCCGATGAGATGAAGACCTATGTCGACTTCTACGTCAGCCAGACGTCCATGCCCTTTGCCATAGATATGTGGGTGGCCCAGCCCAGGCTGGAGGCAGCGCGCTATGTCGCGGAGCTCGGTCTGCAGAACAGGCTCCTCTATAACAGCATCACGCCCTGGGACAAGGACATCGATGGTCAGGTGGCTGAGCTTAAGGAACTAGGCATAAAACACGTGGTGGTACAGGCCTTCGATATGACCGATCAGCGCGCCTCGGGCCGGGTGACTTCGCTGCGCACCCTCTTGAAGTCCATCACTCCGGGCCAATTCGCCAGCATCCTGGTGGACACGTCGGTTATGAACCTCCCTGCTACTGCGTTCTCCCTGCTCGCCAATTTCAAGATCAAGGAGCAGTTTGGCCTGCCGGTAGGCTGCGCTCCTTCTAACGGCATCTACATGTGGAAACGATCGCTGGAATTGTGGGGTCACGAGGGCTTCGCCGCCGTCGACGCGGCGATCCACGCCATATCAGCCGCGCTCTGGAGCAACTTTATGCTCTACGGGCCGATCACGGGAAGCAAACGCGTCTTTCCCGCCGTCGCCGCGGCCACTAGCGTTCTCTCTACTCTGGCCTACGACAGCGGATGTGCGTTACCAGAGCGTGACAGCCATCCGCTAAATCTGTTCTTTGGGGATTTCGTGGCGAAGCTGAAGGGGTA
>JAMDCE010000622.1 GCA_023489135.1 Chloroflexota bacterium | reverse complement strand
CTGAAATGAGGGTGAAGCGAATTGAACTCGAATAGTGATATGCCTCCAATTGTCGAGGCTGATGTCCTCGTCATAGGTGGTGGCCTGGCCGGCCTAATGGCGGCTATTGGGGCTGCCGATCAAGGTGCCAGGGTCGCCCTGCTGGACAAAGCTCACCCCAGACGAAGTGGAGCAGCTGCTACAGGAGTCGACCACTTATTCGTGATCATGGAGCCGGAAACACAGCTACCCCAATTCATCCAGAAACAGGTGGATATATGTGAGGGTCTTACTGACCGTCGCCTTCCAGGGCTTTTCAGACACTCATGGGACGTGCTCACGTTTCTAGAAAGCATCGGGGTGCAGGTGAGAGACTCCAAAACGGGCGAATTGGTGTGGGTCGTCATACCACACCTGCTGGGGCAGAAGGCGACGGTATCGATAGAAGGTGGCGATTTGAAGATTCGACTCCTGGATGCGGCGCAGCGTCGAGGCATCCAGGTTTATCCCCGAACGATGGGGAGTGGTCTGCGGTCCGTCGGCAAGAGAGTTGTGGGGGCAACTGGCCTCAACATCAGAGATGGAACGTTCGTTGCCTTCAAGGCCAGGGCGACCGTGGTGGCAACCGGCGCCATTCTGAGAATGTACAGGGCAGTAGCCGATGTGAGGTTCAATACGCACCACTGTCCGTACTGCACGGGCGATGGGCAGGCCATGGCCTACCGTGCGGGTGCCGAGTTGGTGAATATGGAGATAACCACGACGCAACCAAGCCCAAAGGGCTACTCCGTGGCCGGTATCAGTGGCATAGTCAGCACCGGGGCTCATTTCCTTAACGCTTTGGGGGAGCGGTTCATGGCCGCATACGATCCAGTCAGGATGGAGAACACCTCCAAGGCCACGATGGCGCGCGCATTCCTAACAGAGACCCGGGAAGGAAGGGCTCCGCTCTACGTCGATTTTCGCCACCTGACGGCAGAGCAGCGAGAGTTGCTGCTGAGGGGCTTCCGTGAGGAACGGCCAACTATCATTGAGTATTTCAACCAGAAGAACATAGACCTTGGCAAGCATCCGGTGGAGTTCGAGTTGCACGAGATGTTCAGCGGCCAGGGGCCGGCCGGCGGCATCAGGCTGACCAGCGATAGGTGCGAGTCGTCTCTCGAAGGGCTCCTCGCCGCCGGTGACTGCACCGGGGGCAAGGGCTGGCCGGCGGCGATGGGCGCCATGATTTTCGGACAGGTTGCCGGCCATGAGGCAGCGCTCCGTTCCCGCGTGTTGGAGTCAACCGCAGTGGACGGCGAGCAAATCCAGGGCGAGCGGCAACGAGTCTTCTCCCTCCTGAACAATCAAACCAGCCTGACCTGGCAGGAGGTGGAGGACAAGATGAAGCGGGTTATGACTGATTACGTGGGCTTCTCCAGAAGCGAGACGAGCCTGGGAACGGCCCTGCAGCATATTGGACAACTCCAGGAAGAAGCCCGTTGCATCGGCGCGAGCAACTATCACGATCTGATGCGAGCGCTAGAGGTGACCAACCTGTTGGAGGTCTCGCGACTGATCGCCAGGGCTGCCCTGGAGCGGAAAGAAAGCCGTCTGGCGCCGTTCCACTTTCGCTCGGACCACCCTGAAAAGGACGACGCGAACTGGCTGGGCTTCGTGGTGCTCAGGAAAGAGCAGGGCGAGGACCGGGCTTCTTTCGAGCCGCTCCCTGGTTGATTCTGTCGGGTTGCTCTGTGGGGCTTACTATCTGGCCGTGTGCATCGGCATTATTACGTGGGTATAGCCCTCGTCGCCAACTGGTCTAATTATGCCTGGACTGGAAGGGCTCGATACTTCGAGTCCTACCTGTGCACAGTTGAGGACCGAAAGCACATCGGCCAGGTATTTGGCGTTGAAGGCAATGTGTGCCGGGTCTCCCTCGATGATCGCGTCAATGCCGCCCACGGCATCGCCGACCTCGGCGGCTGTGGCTGCTACCGTCATCTTACCCGGGCTGAGTTCGTCGCCGGGAGTGGCCTGCAATTTGATGATGTTTGCAGAGTCGCGGGCGAAGAACGAGGCGATTTTGGTGGCTTTGAGAAACTCCGCCGTGCCGATGACGACGCGAGTGTTGTGCTTCTGCGGGATTATTTGCTGATAGTTGGGGAAGGTTCCTTCGATCAGGCGCGAGACGAGATCGACCGAGTTCGTGTGGAACAAAACCTGGCTCTTGTTGGGCGTAACTGTGATTTCGACCGGTTCCTCCTCGTCGTGGAGGATGCGGGCAAGTTCTTGCAGGGATCGAGCCGGGACTATTATATCTAGCTTGCTCGGGACCGACTTGGTCAGAGCGATCTTTCGCACGGCCAATCGGAATCCGTCGGCCGCGGCCAAGACCAGGCTATCTTCACTGAAGCTGCAGAGTACTCCGGCCAGGACTGGCCGGGTGTCGTCGGTGGCCGCGGCGAAGGCGACCTGGCCGATGGCTTCCTGGAGGACCACTGTATCTACCACGCTGGTCGAGTCGTCGGTCACTCTCGGTATTGGCGGGAACTCCTCGGCGTCGAGTCCCTTGAGGTTGGCCTCGAAGCGGGCACACCTCAGGTTTACCGACTTGGTCCGCTCGTTGAGCACTATGTCGATTTTTTCGTTAGGCAAGGAGTTGACGAAATCGGACAGCAGCTTGGCCGGAATCGTTATGGACCCCTCCTCCTCAATCTTGGCACCTATCCAGCACGTGATACCGATTTCGAGGTTGGTTGCTGCGAGTTTGAGGCGCGATTCCTCGGTGGCAATCAGTACATTGCTGATAGCCGGCAGCGTACTCTTGCCGGCAACAGCCCTGCCAACCACGGACAGACCCTTGGCCAAGTTGTCTTGCAAGCAGGAAACTCTCACTTCCAGCCCTCCTACCCACCTACTTATGAGGCAGCAACAAGTATACAATAAGAATCCAGCCAGTTCAAGAGCGCGGACGTCATAAGCACGCGATCTTTTCGCCGGTGCCTCGGCAATCCGCTCCACGGTCGCTCGCCGCCTCGGGGGAACCCTATGCTGCGCGGGCGACAGTCTTCGTGTATAATGTCATCAAGTCTTGAGAGGTGGGTGGTTTCGTGCGTGTGACGAAATCTGCATCAGTTCTAGTTCTAACAGTGTTTGTCGTCATAGTTGCCTACAGCTTCACGAGGCAAAGTGGCGATACGCTGGGCGCACAGCCCATAGGACACGCAGCGCCGGCGTTTAGTCTACCCCTCTACGATGGCAAGAGTCTCAGCCTTGCGGATCTTAAGGGGAAGCCAGTCGTTGGTGCCTTCTATGTGCAGTGGAGAGACGTGGTCCTCTCGCTTGAGCCTTTCCTCTACGTCCTTGGTTATGG
>JAMDCE010000294.1:1970-3341 GCA_023489135.1 Chloroflexota bacterium | reverse complement strand
ACACGAAAAAAGACAGCCCTCGCTCGACGGCGCTGGAGCTGTCTGAACGTCTAAGCACTGGTACCCCTGGGGCGACTCGAACGCCCGCACCCGGCTCCGGAGGCCGGTGCTCTATCCACTGAGCTACAGGGGCAAACCTCGGAGACAATGGTAAGTTTAGCATAAAATGGCCTTGTTCGCAACCCGTATGCCCTCCCGCGCCAGCGTGCTACGGGAACGGTCCCAAGCAGTGAGCGTCCGGATCGCGCCGGAATCGACCGCTAGAATGGCCTGCGCTTGCCAACTGAATTGAGTTGACAACGCGAGCGGCCCTGTGCTAAGTTTAAGAGGAAGCTGAATCATACTGGCTGACAATGAGGAGGTTACTTGTACGGCTCTGTTCCTACCGTTCAGAAACGTATCGAAGACTATCGCCCAATCGTAGGCGATCGAATCATAGACGAGTTGAAGGATCTGGCGCGCCCCCTGAAAGGGGCTCGTGTCCTCAATCTCAATGCCACTGCGTTTGGCGGCGGCGTTGCGGAGCTCTTAGGCACTTTGGTGCCACTTATGCGGGACTTGGGAATCGAGGCTGATTGGCAGGTTATCCGTGGCGCTGACGAATTCTTTAACGTAACGAAGTGCATCCACAATACCCTTCAAGGCATGTTTGTCCCGTGGACATCCGACATGCGGGATATCTGGCTGAAGTACAATGCATTGAACGCCGAGCTGTTTGACGAAGAGTACGACTACATAGTCGTCCATGACCCGCAGCCGGCGGGCATTCTCTACTTCCTGACCCAGCAGCTAAATCGGCGTCCGAAGGGGAAATGGATTTGGCGCTGCCACATAGATCTTACTGATGCCCAAATGGATGTGTGGGATTTTCTGCGGCCCTACGTGGAGCTCTATGATGCGGCGATTTTCACTCTGCAAGGTTACGTCAAAGCGGATCTTCGGGTGCCGGTGATTGCCATCGCTCCGCCGGCGATCGATCCCTTGAGTCCGAAGAACTCGGAGCTCTCGGCAGATACAGTGACCGAGGTTCTCTCCCGCTACGGCGTGGATCCCAAGCGTCCGATGCTCCTTCAGGTCTCCAGATTCGATCCGTGGAAAGACCCGATGGGTGTTATCGACGCGTACAGACTGGTGAAGCGCGAGATCCCTGATGTCCAGCTTGTGCTAGTCGCTTCCATGGCTTCTGACGATCCGGAGGGCTGGTCATACTACGATCGTACCGTGCGTCGAGCTGGGGAAGATTTCGATATCCACATTCTCTCCAACCTGAATGGCGTTGGCAATATCGAGGTAAACGCCTTCCAGCGGGCGGCAGACGTGGTGATTCAGAAATCGCTCCGGGAAAGCTTTGGTTTGGTTGTATCGGCAGCG
>JAMDCE010000294.1:1505-1960 GCA_023489135.1 Chloroflexota bacterium | reverse complement strand
GATGAGAGATGCGGGTGTTGAGTTGATTTTAAATTTCCACGAGTCTTTTGAGCTCGTTTACCGGCCAATGGCTAAAGTTAACTATCGTCCGGTAGTTGCAGGCAACGTAGGTGGAATCCCCCTTCAAGTCATCGACGGTCGGACCGGGTTTCTGGTCAGCGACGTGCCTACCTGCGCGGCCAAGTGTCTGGAGCTGTTGAGGCATCCTGGGGAAGCCAATTTGATGGGGAAGGCCGGCAAGGAGCATGTCCGGTGTAACTTCCTCTCCACTTCCTATTTGCGCCGCTACTTGATGCTCTTTGAAGAGCTAAACGAAGGGTCAGGTGAGGGGAGAGATGGTGGCACAGACGCTTCAAGAGGAACATCGAGCCAGACTGATCGAGCTCAGCAAGGAAATGATGGAGCAGCGCCCTCTGATCCTTGCCAGCAATCGCGGTCCTGTTGAGTTTCGCGTT
>JAMDCE010000294.1:0-1495 GCA_023489135.1 Chloroflexota bacterium | reverse complement strand
GAGCCGAGAGAGGGCGGGGGGGAGTCGTGACCGCCCTCTCGGCCATCAACCAGTTCGTCCCACTTACGTGGATCGCCGCGGCCATGAGCGAGGGCGACCGAAGAGCTGCCAGATCTGCAGAGAGCGGCCGTATCCGGTCGCCTCTGCCGGGACAAAAGCTGCAGCTTCGATTCGTAGTCTCGCCCAAAGCAGTTTACTACAAGTACTACAACGTGTTCTGCAACCCGCTCATCTGGTTTCTCCAACACTACATGTGGAACTCCCCGACCACGCCGAACATTAATGAGAGCACCTATGACGCCTGGGAGAACGGCTACATCGCCGTCAACCACGCCTTCGCCCAAGCGGTGATCGCCGAAGGCGTGGAGAGCGAGGTGCCGCCATTCGTCATGCTTCACGACTATCACCTCTATTTGGCAGCAGGCGAGATTCGCGCCCATCTGCCAAGGGCCATCCTGCAGCACTTCACCCACATCCCATGGCCTGCTCCTGCCTACTGGCAGCTGCTGCCCAGTATCATGGCGCGGTCGATCTGTGAGAATCTCTGCGCCAATGACATAGTGGGGATGCAGACGATCGCCAGCGTCAGAAACTTCCTTCATACCTGCCAGAATTATTTGGAGGACGCCGAGGTCGACTACAGGCTAGGTACCGTTTGGCGGGATGGCCATTTGACAACCGTAAAAGCCTATCCGATATCTATCGACGTGGAGGGGCTCCGCCGGATGGTGAATAGCTCCGCAGCCCAGAACTACCTGAGGGATCTCCGGTCGCTGTGTGCGGAAAAGACCGTCGTTCGAGTAGACAGGATGGAGCCAAGCAAGAACATCATCAGGGGATTCCGGGCCTTCGACACCCTGTTGGAGCGATATCCTGAATATCGGGGCAAGGTGAAATTCCTCGCCTTCCTCGTTCCTTCTCGTACCGACGTACGCCAATATCAGCGCTACAGCGACGACGTGAGCAACCTGATCGAGGCTATTAACGGCAAGTATGGAGACGACTCGTGGCAGCCGATCAAGGTATTCTACGAAAACAACTACCCCCAGGCTATCGCCGGTATGAGGCTTGCCGACGTGTTGCTCGTCAACCCTGTCATCGATGGAATGAACCTTGTTGCCAAGGAAGGCCCCATATCGAACAGTCGCGATTTGGTGCTCATCCTCTCTGAGGCGGCCGGCGCCTTCGACCAACTGAAAGAGGGTGTTTTGCCAGTCGCGCCTGCCGACATCGAAGGAACCGCCCGGGCCCTCAGATCAGCGCTGGAAATGGAGCCTGAGGAAAGGAAGACGCGACTCGACTTCCTTAGGAAGTGCGTCGAGGAAGAAGATCTCACGATGTGGCTCTATCATCAACTCGAGGACCTGTCGAAGCTGGCCTAGACAAGGCGGCTACTAGCTGGCCGAGAAAGCGCTCCACGTCGCCAACCCCATTCAAATAGGCGTCGGCCTCCTCCGCCAGACGGTTCCCGGATTCTGAACTCACTACCGATCCA
>JAMDCE010000175.1 GCA_023489135.1 Chloroflexota bacterium | reverse complement strand
ACCTGCCTGTGTCAGAAAGCCTCCATGCGATTCTCAGGCGTAGATTGTACCGTGCAATATATCATGTTTTGGAAGGGAAGTCATTATGATGTTACAACAGGCAAGAAACGATCGGGGGCGAGGCGATCCTGCCGTTAGTTGCTCTCATTGTTAACCGAACGGTATCGAAGCCCGCTTTATCTCTGCCAAACGATGTTCAATAGTGGTAACGGGCCTGGAGGAAATCGATATGGTTCTTGCTCACGAGGTATACAATGCGGTCTACCTTCGTCAGCCGACGCGACCATGCGCCAGTTATGAGGTATTTCAACGGCTCGGGTTTGCCTATGCCGTGAAAAGGATCGCGCACGATCGCCTCGATGATGTCGAAAGCTCGAATTGCTATTCTGCGGTCGGTCTCCACCCAGTACCGCAAGTCCTCTCGGAACTCTGGATGAAAGACGGTCTCTATCTCAATTCCTTGGGGAGCGAAATCGTCACTTGCCCTGGAATCGCGCGCGGGACCTCTACTTCTTGGCGGCAATCCCTAGCTCCTGACGCAAGGCTCCCAGGGTTTGTGGTTTCTCCGTGCGTTCCAGAGCGCGCCTGAGCGCCGCCAGCAGACGGACAGCGTTCTTCGGCGACCGCAGCAGATACGCCGTTTCCTCTAGACTGGCCAGTTCGTCTGCGGCGATTAAAGCTACGTCCGCCGCACCTCGGCGCGTGATGATCACAGTATCTCGATCCTTCGTCACGCGATCGCACAGCTTGGCGAAGTTGCCGCGTGCCTCGGTATAAGTCGTTTGTATGGTCATAGCGCCCCTCCAACAATCGTTGTACAGGGTTACTGTACAACATATCGGGGCAATTGTCAAATTGTGTCGCGCGATCTTACCGCGCTTCCCACCGCCTCGATGGCTTCGACGATCTTCTGGTAGCCGGTGCAGCGGCACATGTTGCCGGCGATGGCCAGCTTGATTTCCTCTCGGCTGGGCTGAGGATTCTTGTCCAGCAGCGCCTTGGCAGCCATTATCATCCCTGGCGTGCAGAAGCCGCATTGGATCGCCCCGTGCTCGACGAAGGAGGCCTGAATCGAATGCAGTTGCCCGTCTTTGCCCAGGCCTTCTACGGTGACGATCTCCTTGCCGGCCGCGCTCTCGGCTAACGTCAGGCAGGCGAGAGCCGCCTCTCCATCTATTATGACCGTACAGCTGCTGCACGCGCCGAGGCCGCAGCCCTCCTTGGTGGCGGTGTAGCCGAGGGTATCGCGCAGCACTTCCAGCAGCGTCTGGTTTGATTTTATGGCAACATCGTGGCTCTCGCCGTTGACGATCAACTCGATGACTTTTTTCATTTATCGCCTCCACGTAGATTTCGATGGCTCTGAGCTGCCGCGGTCTGCAAACTTTGGACAGGCCCTCACCCTAACCCTCATTTGCCCCATTTCGCAGCTCCGCTGCAAGGGGGCAAATACAGGCTCCCAGTGGGAGCGGGGACACGAGGCGCTGAGGACCAATCTGTTGGCGAAATGCCGTAGAACGTTATCCCCGCTGGGCTTGTTCTAGCGCTGTGCTGAGTGCCTTGATGGCGAGCGCTTTCACCATCTTGCGCCGATAGCCTGGCGAACCAAACGTCATGTTGTTCACAGGATGGGCATCTTTCATCGCCGCCTCGGCCGCCCATTCGAGCAGCTCTGTTGTAATCTCCTGTCCCAGAAGGAGCGCCTCCGCTTCCCTGGCTCGGTTCGGCCCCGAACCAACTGCGCCCAGAACGATGCGCACAGAGGCGCATTTGCCGTTTTGCGGCTCCAGGCTGAGGGCAGCCCCAACTCCTGCCTGAGGATAATCGACCGCGTTTCTATGGGAGACTTTGCAGTAGCTATTGCCCGAACGCCCGCCCTGCGCGGGAACCTGAATCTCGGTGATCATCTCTTGAGGCGCGAGCTGGAAAGGCTTCATGCCATCGCCAGTGAAGAGATCTTCGAGGAGAATGTTGCGTTCCTGGCCCGCGCTCTGGACCTTAGCGCGAGCGCCAAGCGCCATCAGCGCAATAGCCGTGTCTCCTCGGTAGGTCGCGTAACAGACGTTGGGCTTGTTCACGACATAACACGTCTCTCCGTCAGCTTTATTGCAGGCAGGGCGCGATTTCTTCCACTGCCGAGACTGGTTGTAGTACCAGCACATCGTCTCGAGGCAGATGTTGCCGCCGATGGTGGCGGCATTTCTGATCTGAAACGAAGCGACTTGCCCTGCTGCCGTGGCCAGGGCAGGGAAGCGGCTGCGGACCAAGGACGAGCTCTCGACGGCGCTCAGCGACGTTCCGGCGCCGATCCTGAGGCCACCATCATCGTCGACGATGTATTTCAAGTCGGTGATGTGTCTTATATCCACCACATATTTCGGACTGACGATGCCGAGCTTCATGCGCACCAGAAGGTCGCTGCCGCCAGCGATGATCTTCGCTTGCCGCCCGTTCTCTGCCAGTGGAGTGTTTTCTGGCGCCGCCTTTTCCAGCGCTGATAAGGCTTCTGCCACTGTCTGTGGCCTAACATACTCGAACGGGTCGATTCTCATTTCGTGCCCTCCGCAGCCTTCTTCTGTTCTAGTGCTTTGAGGATTCGCTCGGGCGTGATTGGCAGTTCTTTCATCCTGACGCCGATAGCATCGTAGATAGCATTGGCAATCGCTGGCAGCGTAGATATCTGCGTCCCTTCGCCGGATTCTTTGGCGCCAAATGGGCCGCTGGGATCGTCGGTTTCGATATGCTCGGTCGTTATTCGATCAGGTGCATCCGCGGCGCCGGGCATGCCGTACATATGGAACGACGTTGCCATCATCAAGCCCTTATCCGTCGGCAGCTCCTCGTACAACACCTGCGCCTGGCCGCTCACAACCGAGCCATCCTGCTGACCCTCCACCAGCAGCGGGTTGATGGGATAGCCCGAGTCGTGGCAGACAACCATGTTCAGTATCTTGACGCGGCCGGTTTCGGTATCGACTTCGACCTCTGCCGCTTGAGTGCCGAAGCTATAGGCTGCCGATAGATTGCCTTCGCCGGTGACCATATCGACCATACCCGTCCCAGGCGTGGCCGTGCCCCGTCCGATCAACGGCGTGTCCTTCGAGTAGTAGGAATGGCGCACGGCTTCGAGCCACGGGATGCCCCGCTCAGGACTTCCTTTGACGTAGATGCGGTGGTCGCCGATCTCCAGATCGTTAGGGTTCGCCTCCAGCTTCTGGGCGACGAAGTTGAAGATCTGTTGCTTCACGTCGATGGCCGCGGCGATCGCCGCGTTGCCCGAGGCATAAGTCACTCGGCTGCCATAGGTGCCGGGGTCTATCGGCGTCCGGATGACAGAACTGGC
>JAMDCE010000060.1 GCA_023489135.1 Chloroflexota bacterium | reverse complement strand
GTCACCCCTGCGAACCCCGGGGTTTGCAAACCCTTGTCGTGTAATGCGATGGGCCACAAGGCGAGAGCTGGAGAGGCTACTTAGGGCAAGACCCCACCCTTACCGAATCAAGTTGCTAACTATCGTTCAACCGCCAGGCGAGGATCTTGCCCTCTCGCGCCGTTATGATATAATCTGCGGCGTTGGCTAGTCTCTGTACTACAAAGTGGTAGGGAAGGAGGTGAGACCGGTATGGCTTACAAGATTACCGAGGATTGTATTTCTTGTGGAGCGTGCGAGGCGGAGTGCCCCAGCAGCGCGATTAGCGAAGGAGATAGCATTTACGTCATCGATGCCGGCAAATGCAACGACGACGCCGTGTGCGCTAGCGTTTGCCCTGTCGATGCGTGTGTCCCCGCCTAACAGCCGATTGGTCGCAGCTCTTTAGTTTGGTGCCTGCCATTGTCGTTGATCTTCAGCCCTATGGCAGGTACTGAACTTATATGGGGGTGAGTAGTGAAGGTCCAGATCCTGGGATGTCATCAGGGCGAGGCCTCCGATCTGAAGCTTGTCACGTTTCTGATAGACGAGGTCTTGGCCGTCGACGCCGGAAGCCTCACCGCAACTACGACGCTTAGCGCGCAGGAGAGCATTCGCGCCGTTCTTCTAACGCACCACCACCTGGACCATATCAAGGACCTCCCCATATTCGGGTTCAACATGCTACAGCGCCGCCGCGTCCAGGTGTTCTCGACGGCGAAGGCCCAGGAAGCCCTTCTCACTCATTTGCTCAACGGTTTGCTCTGGCCGAATCTGTCCGTTCTTCCTTCTCCGGACAAGCCCGTCTTCGCTTTCCGGCGAGCGGAGGCCGGCCAGGTCTTCGAGGTGGAGGGGTACGAGGTTACTCCGGTAGCGGTCAACCACAGCATCGAGACGCTGGGTTACCAGGTCCGCTCTCCGGACGACCGGAGCTTCTTCTACTCCGGCGACACCGGGCCGGGGCTGGAGGACGTCTGGAGGCGGATCTCTCCGGACCTCATGGCCATTGAAGTCACTTTTCCCAACCGGATGGAGAAGATCGCCGTCGATTACGGACACTTGACCCCCGGGCTGTTGGAGCAGGAGTTGCGGAGTTTCTTGCGTCTCCAGGGGCGCTTGCCAGCGGTAGCTGTCGTCCACGTGAACCCCTATCTCGTGGAGGAAATAAGAAGCGAGATCGAGAACGTTTCCCGCCAGTTGAAGGCCAATATTTTCCTGGCGTATGAAGGCATGACCATTTCAATTTGACTTTGCCCGTCGTTGCCGAGCCTCAAGCTCCAGTTACCCCTTATCGAAAAGGATTAGTCTCGGCTGACGTCTTCGCAAGACCGGGGAGTATTCCTTCTGGGATCCTTTCCCGTCCGGCGCGCCCTTTGGACTCCTGATGCCGGTACGAACCTGAGTCATAGTACGGCGCTGCCAAGAAGGTGCGGCAAGGTAGAGCCTAACCAGGAACGGTACCTCGGCGACCGTGACTTCCTGGGTTTGGCCGTGTCAAGCCCCCTCTAGACGATTTGATCTAGGGTGAAAGAGAAAGGCTCAAGCGGGTGGGGCAGGCTCTGAGGCTGGAGCGCATCATTATCAATCTGCGATGGGTCGCGGGCGTCGTGCTGCTGGCCCAGACTCTGTACGTCGATCACCTGAGCCTCGAGAACCCCTGGCACTTCACCCCCCCCGTTTTCGTGTTATTGTACAACGCCGTCTCCTTCTACGTCGTCAATGTGACCAAGCTAGGCCGGCTCAGATTGGCCATCGTCGGCGAGCTAACCACGGCCTTTGACATTCTGCTTATCACGATCCTTGTCCTGGGAGCAACAACGTCCCTACCCGAGATTTATCTCGGTTACGTGTTCGTGATCATCGGAGCGGCCCTGCGCCGGGGGTTCCAGGGCGCTGCCGTTACGGCCGGCGCCGTCTGCATCGTTTACACCGGCACGGTGGTCCTGAGCATGCCCCAGGCGCTGCAACCATCTTTTCAGGCCGTTCTGGGGCGGTCCCTCTTCTTCATTGTCCTTTCTGTCGGGATGGGCTACCTGGCTCAGCAGTTGCGCCGGGAACGGGAAAAGAGGGAAGAGCTGGCGACCCTCTATGAGACGAGTAGAGCTGCTTCGGCCACACTTGATCTGGACTCCCTGCTGCACCTTTTCCTGAGGAGCGCGGTGCAGCAACTTGGCGCAAATCATGGGGTCGTCTTTCTGCTGGATGAAGATAGGCAACGGCTCCAGGTCAAAGCGGCCGAGGGTCTTAACGAGGAAGCGGCTCGCCAGCGCTCTTTCGCCATTGGCGAGGGAGCCATCGGGCAGGTTGCTGAAACTGGCCAGGCGCTGCTAGTTCGGGCGACTCGCGGGAAGCCAGCCACAGGAAAGGCCGATGGGGAAGAGTTCTTGCCGATGGCCCTGGCGGTTCCTTTGGTCGCTAAAGGGATGATTATTGGTGTTCTAGGCCTGGGAGAGCGAGCCAGTGGCGAAGATTACACCGAAACAGACCTTCGACTTGTGGCGACGCTGGCGGGCCACGTTTCCACCTCTATCGAAAACATCCGTCTCTACGACAATATGGAGAACTTGGCGCTCAACACTTTGCGAGCGCTGGCGGCGGCTATTGACGCCAAAGACCAGTATACGCGTGGACATTCGGACCGAGTAGCTGAGTACTCGCTGCGTTTGGCCGAGCGTTTACGATTGCGGCAGAGCGAGTGCGAGACAATCCATTACGCCGGTATTCTGCACGACATCGGGAAGATTGCTGTTGACGAGGCTATTCTGCGAAAAGCGGGCCCGCTCACGCCCGAGGAACGGATACTGATGGAGACTCATCCGGTCAACGGCGCTCGAATCATCGAGCCTATCGGCTTTCTTAAAGAAGCTATTCCCATCCTGCGCCATCACCACGAACGCTATGAGGGCGGCGGATACCCGGACGGCCTGAAAGGTGAGAATATCCCTGTCGCGGCGCGCATCGTCGGCGTGGTGGATGCTTGGGAGGCGATGACGTCAGATAGGCCCTACCGTCGCGGGATGAGCCAGCAAGAGGCCGCGGAGGAACTGAGGATGAACTCCGGGGCACAGTTCGACCCCGAACTGGTCGAGCTTTTCCTTTCTATTCTGGAAAAAGGGAAGGTGAGATAGAGAGTGGATAAGTCGAACCCGCGGGCGAGGCCGAGAGAGGAAATGACCTGGTGGCGAACACCGCCGAAAAAGTAGCGGAGAGTCAGGCCCGGTCAGGTTGGCGCAATATAGCCCTGCTGCCGCTTGGCCTCTACCTGGCGATTCTTCTCTTCAGCCGCCTGGGCCTATGGCTCGGTTACGAGACTTTTCCGGCGCAGACCTCGAGCCTGG
>JAMDCE010000661.1 GCA_023489135.1 Chloroflexota bacterium | reverse complement strand
GCCCAGCTCTCGGACGAAGTAACCCACGAGCGCCATTCCTAAGAGAACTGTACCAATAACCGCAGTGATCACTGCGGCGACGATATCTTCGAAGTTGCCCCGCAACAGCAGCGTCGTCGAACCCACGAACATAAATGGCACTATGTACGCTACACCGGCGAGACGCATGGCCTCGTATCCGGTTCGCCAGAAATTGGCTCTGGCGATGGCAGCCGCGGCATAAGCCGCGAGACACACAGGAGGAGTGATCATAGATAGCATACCGAAGTAGAACACGAACAGGTGCGCCGCCAGGGGAAGCATCCCCATTTGAATCAATGCAGGGGCAACCATCACGGCCAACAAGATATATACCGCCGACGTAGGCATTCCCATACCCAGGATCAAGGCTACGATTGCCGTCAAGATCAACAATACGATGATATTCCCGCCGGCCAGGTTAACCAGCGCATTGGATAGCACAAAAGACAGTCCGCTTACCTGCATAGCTCCAATGATCAGGCCGGCCAGGGCGACGATGACTCCCACGTCCAGCAACACCCGGCTGGTTTTCTCGAAGGAGTCGATGATCCACCCCGGGTTGCGCCGCAAGTTAGACTGGAAAAGCCCTAAGACCAGCGCGATGAAGGCAGCGAATATTCCCGCCTTGGCCTCTGGTACGGCGGCGAAGAAAAGAAAGTAAATGAGCGCCACAACAGGCAGCACAAATGGCCATCCCTGTTGCAGAACCTTTCTGGCACGGAGCGATGGGTCTTCAGACGCGCTCGCTCCACGGAGGCCGTGACGTGCCGCCTCCAGGTCCACCTGGACATACAGGCACAGGTAATAGAGGATAGCAGGAATTATGGCAGCAGTGGCCACATCGCGGTAAGGGATAGCCAGGAACTGGGCGATGATGAAGGCAGCCGCTCCCATCACCGGCGGCATAAGCTGCCCACCAGTCGACGCAACGGACTCGATAGCGCCGGCGACGTGCGGCTTGTAGCCTGTTTTCTTCATAAGTGGGATGGTGATATTACCGACTACGACGACGTTGGAGACCGCGCTACCTGATATCATACCAAACAAGCTTGATGCGGATACCGCCACCTTGGCAGCTCCACCTCGGTATTTCCCCATCGTCGAAGTAGCTAGGTTCGTGAAGAAGTCGCCGACGCCGGTCGAATTCAGAACCGCACCGAAAAAGATGAAGGACAAGACTACGGTGGCGGCCACGCCCAGGGGCAGGCCTAGCAAGGAGTTTGTATCGACATACAGGTAGTTGATTAGCTGGGGCCACGGCACCGACGAGCCGGAAAACCCTCCCGGCGCCAGATCGGCATAGGCGGCGTACACGATGAACAGCGAGCCGATGGCCACGAGAATCCATCCAGAGACACGTCGGTTGGCTTCGAGTACCAACAGGACGGCAATGGCGGCAAGGACGAGCCTGTCCAGAGACGGCTCTCCCATATGGACAAGTATCTCTTCATAGCGGACGGCGAGATACAGCCCTACGATGAGCCCAAGGCCAGACAAAATCAGGTCATACCAGGGAACTCGGTCGGGAGCCGATTTCGCCGACGGCATCGCAACCAGGAAGACCGAACTCAGAATAAGGCCCAGGAACACGCTGAGGTACTGACCCTGCGGGATCGACGTCCCGAAGTAATCTGGGATGTCGAGAATGAACACTAGCCCAAGAACTGGAATCGAGCACAGGAGAATCTTCTGCACCACGGCTATCGGACCGTGGAGAGTTCTGAACTTTAGTACTTCGTCCAAGACCTACCCCTTCTTTCAGTCAACTCTACTTGGCCAAGCCAGACTTTTCCCGCCCTTTCAAACAGGTGGGGCCTCCTGATGGCAGAAAGCCCCACCTGAGTCGATCTCGCGGCGTTACTTCAGGTAAGGTAACTCGCCCTTTGAGAGTTGTTGCTGGATTTGATCCATTTCAGGCGTCCAGACACCTTTCTCCTTGTAGAAGGCGATGGCACCTGGATGGTATGGGAGAGTTGCCATCTTGGAAACGTAAATCTCGGGCTTCCAATCATTAAATTGAGCGTTAATGGGCTTTAGCTTCTCGTAGTTGTCCCACCAGGTCTTGACAAGGGTGTAGGCGACGTTATCTGGCAGATTGCTCGACGTCATCAAGACGGTGGGATAACCCCAGACGTCCGTATCCTTCACAACACCGGCAGATGAGCCACCTTTAGCCCTCACTACGCGGCCACCCGGCATCATCCCCTGGACCGCCTGTATCTTAGCCGGATCGTTAGGCAGGTCCAGGAAGCGCACGCCAACCTGGGCATCGGCCTCGGCTATCTGTCCCATGCCGATGGCAACACAAGCTGCATCGATGCGGCCTTCGGCCAGGGCGCGCACGGCAGCCGCCGGGTCCGAAACCTCCACGGTTCTCACGTTGCTTGAGTTCAAGCCACCCAGGGCGGCGACTGTGTAGGCAGCCAGCGCAGCTCCACCGTGGGCTTTGAATCCCCAGGCGATTCTAGCTCCCTTGAGATCGTCCATAGTCTGGTATTTCGAGTCTTTCTTCACGAGCATTCCAGTCTGCAGGTCGGTACCCATCAGCAAGGCACGCAAGTTGCCCCAGGACTTGTCGTAAGGGGTGGGTACAGTCACCCCCTCTGGCAGGGGCTTTGGCGTAGCTTTCCCTGCGAAGGCCTGCCATGCCTCAACCGAATTGAGAATTGCGGTCTCTGGCTTTCCGGAAGAGGACATTTGAGGAATGTAGGCTGGCGACCCCGAAAACGGTTGAACGATGACCTGCATTTGCCCTGCATCGCTGGCTACCTTGGCCAGGCCCGTTCCCATGGCGTTCAAAGTTGTCCCCGGAGTCGAGGTAGCGATAGTGACGCTTTTCGGAAGCGGTCCTCCAGCCGGTTTTGCTGCCTCACTTGCTGGCTTTGAAGCCTCGGGAGCCTTGGTAGCACTAGATGCGGGTTTAGTTGCTTCGGCCGCCGGCTTCGTTGGTGCCGGGGTAGGTGTCGCAGCGCTGGTGCAAGCAGTGACTAGAAGTGCAGTGACGATAACGAGAGCGGTGAGAAGTCTGGCCATCTTATAGCCCATCGTAGCCTCCTTATGGTACTGAATGATGCTTTGGCGAAACGTTCCCGTAGAGTTAGCCAGCAATCGTTGCGGCCATCAAATGAACGCACGAACTTTTTTCTTGCGAGCTCTATGTTTTCCTGTCACCCCCTTGAACGTGCTCCGCCCACTGCAGTAGCCGGGCACGTTATTGACAATTAAGAGCAGAAATCGACCGCATTCCGGCAGGTTCCATCGTAGGTAGGAAAGCTTGTGTCTCCCGTAGATCTCGGCGTTGATTTCGAGGATATCCTGCGGGCGCTCCTCGCGTAGCCAT